>DATALJ010000159.1:0-5008 GCA_036261135.1 Bacteroidales bacterium | reverse complement strand
GAGCTGTAGACATTAATTATTTCGTTGTCTTTCATTAATACCAAGGGGAAGATGGAGTCGGACAGATGTTCAATATTTGTGGTCAGTATAATTTGCGTACTTTCCTTTGTTTTATTTTCCGAAGGTCGCAATTTTTTAATCATTGTAATAACAAGAATAAGGGTTAGTGCAATAGAAAGGACTAGAATCAAAGGATTCCGTCTTTTTTGTCGGGTATATTGTTTGAGGTTCATTGCAAAGAAATCAAAATATAATTGCTGATACGAAATAATTGCTCCAAATTTACAGCCTTCAATTGTGAATATGTCAATAAAACTGCAAATTTCAAACGATGGTTCGCATACCGTTTATTCCGGTGCGTTTAGCGAAACGTATCATTCTATAAATGGTGCCATTACCGAGTCTATTCATGTTTTTATTGAAGCAGGCCTCAGACAGATGCAAAAATCACAGATAAGCATTTTTGAAATAGGCTTTGGAACGGGATTGAATGCATTTTTATCGTTGCTCGAAGCCGATAATCGTGGAATTGAAATTACATATGATGCGTTGGAACTCTATCCGGTTGGCGAAGAGGTATACGCTGCTCTCAATTATCCCAAAACATTAGGCACAAATAGGGAAGTAGCTTTTAAACATATACATACCAGCAATTGGGGCGAGCGGGTTGTTATTACTGAGCATTTTTCTTTGCAGAAGCACAAGATCGATATACGAGCCTTTAAATACCCTGAGAACAATTATGATGTAGTATATTTTGATGCATTCTCGCCGGTTGTACAACCCGAATTATGGGGACAGGAGATTTTTAATGCGATTTATCGGTCGATGTGTACTGGAGGCATTTTAACAACGTATTGTGCAAAGGGAGAGGTGCGAAGAACTATGCAGCGTGCGGGTTTTTCTGTAGAACGATTACCTGGCCCACCAGGTAAGAGAGAGATGTTAAGGGCTATCAAGTAAAAGTTTCAACTGGTCTATGTCGTATAACAAGGCGTAGTCTGGAGACTACGCCTTACAATGCGTTTATTACAACGCTTTGTTTTCTAATTCTTGCTTTCGGGCTTCGAACCAATAAGCTCAATGTCTTTGACATTGACAGCGAGCGCTGATTTTACGCCGCCTTCTTTCGATTCGTACCCTTCACTTGAGGGGATACCTTCAATGTAAACTTTCTGCCCCTTCTTTAGGTAGTCAGCAATTTTGGTGCTTTGGCTTCCCGATTTCCAAAGAACAGCACGAACCCACTCGGTTTTTTCAACTTTGTTTCCGTCACCGTCTTTGTAATCCAGGTTTACAGCTACATTGAATTTGATGGCTTTTTTTTCGCCTACTTCGCGCACTTCGCAATCGTTGCCCAGTGCGCCTGTTAGCATAATTTTGATCATAACAGGTTTTGATTTTGGTTATTAAACGATTTTTTTGAAAGGCCGATGTAAATTACACAAAATCTTTGATAATCAAAAATATCGAATAAAATTTTATTACTTACATAGAACATACTATGTTTGTGGGTAAATAGTTTTTTATGGATAATAATCAGATAAAGGATTGCATCCAATTTTTGCATCATAATCCTCTTTCAATATGGGTTACAGGGTTGTCAGGATCAGGGAAGACCACATTGGCAAACCATGTCTCGACATTATTTAGTGAATATGCTGTTAATATTAGAATCCTCGACGGAGACCACTTGCGTAAAGGATTAAACAATAATCTTGGCTTTTCCATCGCGGATAGAACTGAAAATATCAGGCGTGCTGCTGAGGTGTCCAAATTGTTTAACGAATCGGGAATTACAACCATCAACGCATTTATCTGTCCCACAAATGAATTACGGAATCAGGCAAAAAAAATAGTTGGTACAGAAAAATATTTTGAGATTTATTTGGATGTACCCTTCAATATATGTGAACAGCGCGATCCTAAAGGCTTATATGCACGTTTTCGGAAGGGAGAATTCAGGGAACTAACCGGATTTGATTCTCCGTATGAAGTACCTGAAAATCATGATCTTATACTGAAAACCTACCTCGAAACGCCTAAAGAATCGGCAAAACGAACCTTCGAATCAATTCTTGGTTATATTTGCAAGATAAAAAGATAAAAAACTCTGTTTTAATGGAAAAACATCATTTGACTCATTTAAAAGAACTTGAGTCGGAATCGATTTTTGTAATTCGCGAAATTGCTGCACAATTTGAAAAGCCTTGTTTATTGTTCTCCGGAGGAAAAGATTCAATTGTAATGTTTTACCTGGCTCGTAAAGCTTTCTGGCCTGCAAAGGTTCCTTTTCCGCTGTTGCATATTGATACAGGACATAACTTCCAGGAAACACTCGATTTCCGTGATATGTTAATGGAACAAACCGGAGCCACCTGCATTGTACGCCTGGTACAGGATACAATCAATGCTGGCAAAGTGGTTGAAGAAACAGGCCCTAATGCATCTAGAAATTACCTTCAATCCGTTACATTGCTCGATGCATTGGAAGAATTCAAGTTCGATGCAGCTTTGGGTGGTGGCCGACGGGATGAAGAGAAAGCCCGCGCCAAAGAACGTTTCTTCTCACACCGTGATGAGTTTGGACAATGGGATCCGAAGAACCAACGTCCCGAATTATGGAATATTTTCAATGGAAAGAAACGTATGGGCGAGCATTTCCGGGTATTCCCATTAAGCAATTGGACCGAAATGGACATATGGCAATATATTTACCACGAAAAAATTGAAATGCCCAGTCTTTACTTTACTCACGAACGTGAAGTAATTATCCGCGACAACAATATCCTAGCAAATACACCGGTTATACAGCATAAACCTACCGATATTATTAAGACCATGCGGGTACGTTTCCGTACAATTGGTGATATGACTTGTACAGGTGCTGTAGAATCTCCTGCAAACTCTATCGAGGATATTATTGACGAAGTAGCTGCTTCCCGCGTTACCGAACGAGGCGGAAGAGCCGACGATAAGCGTTCCGAGTCGGCCATGGAAGACCGGAAGAAAGAGGGATATTTTTAAATTGACAATTAAGTGTCTTGTTTCTTGATACTTGGTTCTAAAATATTGAATTGAAATGAATACCGAAAAACACGCTGGATATTTAAATATGGAATTGCTCCGGTTCACTACAGCTGGGAGCGTCGATGACGGAAAAAGTACATTAATTGGTCGTTTGCTTTATGACAGTAAGGCTATCTTTCAGGATCAGATGGAAGCCATTGAACAGGCGAGTAAGCGTAGGGGAGAAGAAGGGGTAAACCTTGCCCTGCTTACCGACGGATTGCGTGCTGAAAGGGAACAGGGCATCACTATTGATGTAGCCTATCGTTATTTTGCCACACCCCGCCGGAAATTCATTATTGCAGATACTCCCGGGCACATACAATACACCAGAAACATGGTTACAGGGGCTTCTACTGCTAATGTGGCCATAATACTGGTAGATGCACGTAATGGCGTTGTAGAACAAACGCGACGTCACGCTTACATAGCATCGCTACTACAAATTCCGCATATTATTGTTTGTGTAAACAAGATGGATCTTGTAGATTACAAGGAAGAGATTTTTAACCAGATCTGCGATAATATCAATGAGCTATCGAGTAAGCTGGATACAAAGGATATTCACTATATTCCAATCAGCGCCCGCGATGGTGATAATGTTGTTGACCGCTCTAAAAACATGACCTGGTACGAAGGGCCTACACTCATGTACCTGCTCGAAACCATTCATATTGGCAGCGATTACAATTTACTGGATTCACGGTTCCCTGTTCAATACATTATAAGGCCTCAATCTGACGAGTTTCACGATTACCGTGGCTATGCCGGACGCGTTGCCAGTGGTGTGTTTCATGCAGGTGATAAAGTTACCGTTCTGCCTTCAGGCTATACCAGCGCTATTAAATCAATTGATCTTTTTGGCTCAACCTTTGATGAGGCTTTTGCTCCACAATCAGTAACCTTTACGCTGGAAGATGATATCGATATTTCGCGTGGTGATATGTTTGTAAAAACCGGTGAAGCACCGCAGGTAGGACAGGATATTGAATTGATGTTTTGCTGGCTGAATGAGAAACCGATGCGTGTGGGCGGAAAATATATTCTTCGTCACACTACAAACGAGATGAAGTGCCTGATTAAAGAAGTTAAGTTCAAACTGGACATAAATACTTTTGAGAATAAATCCGGAGATGCCGGACTTGGACTTAACGAAATAGGACGCATTGTAATCCGCTCAACCAAGCCGTTGATCTACGATTCGTATAAGAAAAACCGTACTACAGGTAGCTTAATTCTCATAGATGAAGGGACTAACGAAACAGTAGGAGCCGGGATGATTATTTAAATCCGGCTTCCAGCTTTTCTTTATCTTCTTCGTCTTCTTTTTTCTTTAATAGCTCCTCTTCTCTTTGTTTTTTTACTTCCTGGAGCCATTTGTAGATGATGTAAACTACCAATCCCAGAGAAACCAGGATAATTACTTTGGTGAAGTTAAAAAAGCTGTACATGTTGGTTTGGTTATGGTATTATCCTTTTTATAAGTCTTAATTTATGCGAATAAGCATTATCTTCTTCGTTGAATATACCCTGATGATCAAACTTGTCGATTCGAACTTCTCCTGAAGCATGTATAATTTCTGATTTTCCGAGTATAATTCCGGTGTGAGTGATTCTCCCTTCTTCGTTATCGAAAAAAGCCAAATCGCCAGTCCTTGTATCTTCAACAAATTGTACGGGCTCGCCAATTTCAGCCTGTTGGTAAGCATCCTTGGGTATTCCTATTCCATTCATTTTGTAAACAATCTGCGTAAAACCGGAGCAGTCAATACCAAAAACGGTGCGGCCTCCCCATAAATATGGAGCATGAAGAAACTTGCGGGCTACCTCTTCTATTTCAATTGGTGAACCGAGGTGATGCAAAGCACAAACAGGATCGAGCGTATAGAAAATGTTACTGCCCCTTAACCCGGTTTCAAAGGGAATCAACGTAGATCCA
>DATALJ010000142.1:0-2205 GCA_036261135.1 Bacteroidales bacterium | reverse complement strand
GCTGAAATTTCTTTCAACGGTTGTCCGACTTTGAAAGGACACATGTTTATGATAATTCGACAACTAAAACCCAAACAGTTTGAATCTTTGCACAGTGACTTAGTTAAAAAGGCATACACCGAACCACTGGAAGCAAGCTATACAGTAAATATGGCAATCAGCGGCATGGAATACGCGGTAAGAATACAACCGGAGACCCGTAACAGGATAGCAGTTTTGCAGGCATACAAGATTGACCGAGATGGTGACAGTCCGCATTTTGAGCTGATAACAAGCGGCAATATTTTGTCGTCACTGCTTGAAATACTCATTTATCAGGGTGTATAAGTGGACAATATGCCACCGGAAAAATCCGGTGGCTTTTCTTTTGGCCGACGGAACAAACACGATTCACTACACCTATGATTCAAACGGCGACCTTGCTTATATGAACCTCAACGGCAACTTATATTATTACGAGCGCAACGCCCAGAACGACATCATCGGCCTTGTTGACAGCAATATGAACGAGGTGGTAACATATACCTACGATTCATGGGGAAAACTTCTTAACATCGGAGGTTCTCTTGCCGGAACTGTCGGCAAGATAAATCCATTCCGCTACAGGGGTTATTATTACGACACCGAAACGAGGCTGTATTATCTCAGCAGTCGCTATTATGACCCGGGTGTGGGAAGGTTTATCAATGCGGACGATGAAGATACTTTAACAGCAACACCGTCAAATTTAACTGATAAGAATTTATACTCATACTGCGATAATAACCCTATTATGCGTTCAGATGACGACGGACATTTCTGGTTTGCATTAGCTGCTCCTTTACTTGCTTTAGGTCCAGTTGGTTGGGTAGCAGGAGGATTATTAATTGTAGCAACTTTTGCAATAGCTTATATAGCAATTGATCATTATAGATATACGCACAGAAATGTTACATATTTATCGAAAAGTGATGTTGATCCGTATGCGAGACCAGGACAGAAAAGGCAAGGACGGGAACGCAAGAACAAGGCAAGAGATAGTGATAAATGGAAACCAAGGTCAAAACCAAAGGCACCCAAAAAGCATACTCCAGGTAAAGATCATCGAAAATATAAAAAACCTAAATTAAGTAGGTGATACATCGGTGCATATATGGACACTTGAAAAATGGATTAAATATTTAGATTATTATGAAAATGATTATCGAACAGGTTTACGTTTAAAATTTGATAAAAAAGTCGACCCCGAAGTAAAACGGGCATGTAAGGATTTTGCTAAATGGATACGGACGGAGTACTACTTTCCCATTAGGGTTCCTATCTATATTAAATCATGTGAAAAAATAAGAGCAATGGACGGAGAAATGGTAGCAGCAACTTTCTTTGAACCTCTAGAAAGAAGTGTAGAGCCGTTTGTTCGAGTCGCTGCTGGAGATTATGACTATTTGTTATGTAAACTAGGTAAAGATAATGCACTAGCAGCTATTTTGGCTTCAATAGCGCATGAACTTACTCACTATTTCCAATGGATAAATGGGATTAAATTAACTGAAACAGGGTATGAACGACAAGCAAAAGCCTATGCAAATTATATAGTAGACGAATATGCTGAAACAAGAGAACATCCATAGATATACAAATTAATGTATATCGAATAATAGTGTTTCAATACCGACAAACGAAGGCTAGCTCAATTTAGAATTGCAAAATTTCCTTTTAAGCTTATACACGGAACAAAAAGTGAATTATAGGCCTAAACGACAACAGCGCCACTTTTACAGGTGGCGCTGTTGTCGTTTATAGTATTTTAGTAACTCCTATTGACATATGTATGACACAATCTTATAATATTTATGTCAGACATAAAATGGAGGTGTATTTTTTGACTGACAAAAAAATGGGACGACCAACAGAAAATCCAAAGCCTAACAGGATTACGATCAGAATTGACAATGAAACACTAAATTCACTGGACGGTTATTGTAAAAAGAAAAGCATTGAGCGTTCAGAGGGCGTTAGGCGGGCAATTCAAAAATTGGACGATAAATAAAATAAAGAAGTGGTGTACTCCCGTCAAGAAATCCACCACTTCCCCCAACTGACAACTGTCCGAAGACAATTTCAGTGTAAATATTATACCATGCGCTGAAATTTCTTTCAACGGTTGTCCGACTTTGAAAGGACACATGTTTATGATAATTCGACAACTAAAACCCAAACAGTTTG
>DATALJ010000003.1:0-10582 GCA_036261135.1 Bacteroidales bacterium | reverse complement strand
AATACAAAATTCCTTGTCTTACGTTTTGCTATAGATAATAATGTTTATATCTTTGGCACCGGAAAAGTGGAAAGATTTGTTTTGATTGCAACCACTAGAAAAAAAATGCTAAAGCGAAGTTGCATGTAGTTCAATCATTCTAGTCCAATTCCATAAATTAAATTATTAATCAATCTAATTTTTAACTCTATTATGGGATATTTATTTACATCAGAGTCGGTTTCCGAAGGACATCCGGATAAAGTTTCCGATCAGATTTCCGACGCTTTATTAGACGAATTTTTGCGCAGCGACCCCAACTCCAAAGTGGCTTGCGAAACCTTATGTACAACTGGCTTGGTTGTTCTCAGCGGCGAAGTAAAAACCGAAGGATATGTTGACGTTCAACAAGTAGCACGTAAGGTAATCGACCGTATAGGATATAACAAGGGCGAATACATGTTCGAAAGCAACTCTTGCGGTGTTATTTCGAGCATTCATGAGCAATCACCAGACATTAACATGGGTGTTGTTCGTACAAGCGACGAAGAACAAGGTGCCGGCGACCAAGGTATGATGTTCGGTTACGCTACCAACGAAACTGAAAACTACATGCCAATTTCGCTCGATTTATCACACCTTTTGTTAAAAGAATTATCGAAGATCCGTCGCGAAGGCAAGGAAATGAAATACCTTCGTCCGGACTCCAAATCGCAGGTTACCGTTGAATATGGCGACGACAACAGACCTAAACGCATTCATACCATTGTAGTTTCGACACAACACGATGAATTTGTTATGCCAGATTCTGATTCTGCTGAAGCTAAACGCGACGCTGAAAAGAAAATGCAGGAAAAGATCAAAGCCGATGTAAAAGCGATTTTGATTCCACGCATTCTTTCGCAGGTTTCTGCTTCTATCAAGAAACTTTTCGAAACTGAATACATTCTGCACGTTAACCCAACCGGCAAGTTCGTTATTGGTGGCCCTCACGGCGACACCGGATTAACTGGTCGTAAGATTATTGTTGATACCTACGGAGGAAAAGGTGCTCACGGTGGTGGTGCTTTCTCTGGTAAAGACTCTTCGAAAGTTGACCGCTCTGCTGCTTATGCTGCTCGCCATATGGCTAAAAACATGGTTGCTGCCGGCATTGCCGACGAAGTACTTGTCCAGCTAGCCTATGCTATTGGAGTTGCTCAACCTGTAAGTATTTTCGTAAATACTTATGGAACGTCCAAGGTTAAATTAACCGACGGACAAATTGCTGAAAAGATTTCCAAGATCTTCGACAACCGTCCTTATGCTATTGTAAAACGCTATGGTTTGAAAAACCCGGTTTTCCTCGAAACAGCTGCTTTCGGACACTTTGGACGCGAATGCTTCGAAGAAGAAGTACAAGTGTACTATAAGGACAAGGATACCTATACAAAACAAACCAATGGCCACGAAAAGATTTTCAAAAAAGTGAAATTCTTTGGATGGGAAGAACTCAACTATGTTGATGCCATAAAGAAAGAATTCGGTTTATAATCCGGTTCGAACATAAAAAAACGGTTGTCATTCATTTGGCAACCGTTTTTTTATGAAGTTAAGAATGTTATTGGGTTAATTCCCTGAATATTTCTTCAAGGCGTTTTTCTTGTTTTTGGATTGAAAGAATAGCCATATCGCCCGTAACTGCAAACCGAAACACATCTTCTCTAATATCTGTTCCTTTGTTATTGCTAAGTAACCACGTCTTGTGGTCAATCTTCCTGTAATCGGTTATAGACGAAATGTGTTTAAACTCACTCTCGGCAATGGGTTTGCTAAATTCAACCAAAATGGTAAAATCAGTTGAATTGCTGTGCGAATAAATATTCTTCGCCTGATCGTTTGCCACAATCTCTCCATTGTTTATAATGATAATGCGATGACATATGGCTTCAACTTCCTGCATAATATGGGTCGAAAGCATGATGGTCTTACTTTTCCCAGTTTCTGAGATCAAATTCCTTATTTCGGCAATCTGATTGGGATCGAGGCCTGTTGTTGGTTCATCCAATATAAGTATATCCGGATCGTGAATTAATGCCTGAGCCAAACCAACCCTCTGCCTGTAGCCTTTGGACAATGCGCCAATTCTTTTATGCATCTCGCGTGTAAGCCCCGTCGTTTCAATCACTTCATCCACACGATCCTTTAAATTCTTTACGTGGTATAAACCGCCGGTAAATTCGAGCGATTCCTTAACATACATATCCAAATACAGCGGATTGTGTTCAGGAAGATAACCGATTGAACGTTTAACACCCATCGGATCGTCAGTTACATTCTTCCCATTAACAGTAACCATCCCCGATGTAGGAGGTAGCGATCCGCATATTATCTTCATCAGCGTCGATTTTCCAGCGCCATTGGGCCCGATAAAAGCTACAATTTCACCGGTATTTATCTCAAAAGACACCGCATTGAGCGCCTTTTGTTGGTTGTACATTTTTGTTACTTTATCTATTACTATGGACATAGTTCGTGTTTTATAACCCTCAAATTTAAATGGATTTCATCACAAATGGTACAATGGATAAAAAATTAATCCAGATGTACGAAAACGAACATCGATGTATACAAATGATCCAACTACTGGTTTCTTCCAATACAAAATATATCGCATTATTAAATTCATTTAAAGTTAGTTACAAAGTTTGGCACAGATAATGTTAGTTGTATACCATCAAACAATAAAAAATTAGAGAAAATGAAAACACTAAATGTAACATTAATCGTAGCAGTTCTTTTACAAATAAGTATTGTAACCGGATTAACCGCTCAGCAATCGGCTAATGCTTATCCGAAATACCGAATAAACAAAGTGAAGGAATTGATTGCAACAAATCACAAATTCGAGGTTGCAAAACATAGAAATTATTTCATGAGCAACTTAGACGATCAGAAAGCTCTTCAATCGTGGATGTTAAATCCCGCTGAATGGAGCAATATCGCTGAGAAAGAATCTACCGATCCTCAACTTGAATTGAAAGATTGGATGCTCAATCCAACAGCAATGACTACCAATAACAATGAAGAATCGATTGACACAGCCATCGTTCTTCAGGACTGGATGCTCGACCCTGCAAAGATGTCTGTTGACGGCAGCGAGGACGTTCAACTTGAAGCCTGGATGTTAAATCCAACGAAATGGTGAAGAACACTCATTATTTTCATAGTTCTCTTCTATATAATTCCACTGCCGGGATCGTAACTGAACCGGCAGTTTATTTTAACATAAATTAACAGCCCGCGCTGGTTCCGCCAACTCCCACCTTTACAAAAAGATCCGGTTACATTAAACTATTGTAGATACTCCATTGTTTTGATTTTATGATTGAATTTTTAACTTTGTGAGAAACCTTTACAGAATATTTATTAACACTAATAAAAAACTGAATACTATGAAATACGGATTAAGAAGTTTGATTTTATTGGTCTTTACTACTTTTAGCCTTCTTTCTCAGGCGCAGACCATGGCCGATGCGATTGCTGCATACAACAAAGGAGTAGAGTTACAAGCTACCGATACAAAAGGAGCTATAGCAGCGCTGGAACAGTGCTATACCATTTCCGAAAAATTGGGCGCAGAAGGTGATTCTTTAAAAACCGTAGTAGGAAAAGCAATTCCGGTACTTTATAATAAGCAGGCGAACGACTTGGTAGAAGCAAAAAAATATGTTGAAGCCATTAGCGCTTACCAACAAGTAGTTAATGTGGCTCAAAAATATGGCGATACCGAAACAGCTGTAAAAGCAAATTCCATTCTTCCTCAGCTTTATTATGGAGCGGGATTGGATGCCTATAACCAAAAAAACGATGCAAACGCTGTTAGTTATTTAGAAAAAGCGGTTGCCGCCGATTCTACCAATACAAAACCAATGTATGTGTTGGCCGTTGTGTATCAACGCATGAATAACGCCCCCAAATTCCTGTCTACGCTAGACAAATTTCTCACCACTGCTAAATCGCAAAACGATGAAGCTTCTGTAGAAAAAGCAAACAACCTTGGAAAACGCTATTATACCGTTGCATATGCTAATAATGCCAAGGCTAACAAATTAAATGAGTCTATCGAAAGCTTAAAGAAAGCACTTCAATATGCTCCTGAAGATAAGGATTTGAACTTCTTCCTTGGTCAATCATATAACAAAGCTAAAAAGTACGATCTGGCCATTGAAACGTTGAAAAAAGCATTATCTCTGGAAACTGGCTCTGCTGAAGAAAAAGCCAAATACTATTTTGAACTGGGAAATGCTTATGTTGCAAAAAGTGATAATACCAATGCATGCGATGCATTCAAAAACGCACAGTATGGCAAATACGCCGAAAACGCAAAATACCAAATAACTACCGTTTTAAAATGTAAATAAAACAAGCTAAAACGGAATAAAAAACGGGGAGTTTAACAAAGCTCCCCGTTTTTTATTGGTGTAATTATTGATTACTGCCCAAACATAAACTGCCCCATATTTGAGAAATTGGCTTTGGGGTTCACACACATTACAGGAATTTTGGCGGTATTGGCGATAATCTTTTGTTCCCTGGCACCAAAAATATAATCGAGTACGGTAATATGCTTGGTTGTCATAATTAGTATGAGATCAGCGTTAATGCTGTTGGCAAAGTCAGCCGTTTCCTGCATAAAATCCTTCGATTTCTCGGGAGAATGGATCTCATATTCCAGATTATTCTGAATAAGAAAACGAATAGCAAAATTCAGATTGGTATTGATCTTTTTCTGAAGCGACTTATCGTTTACCGGATACTTGTACAAATGTACTTTCGAATTGAAATATTTTCCGAAATAAATAGCCCAATATAATTTTTCCTTGTTTTCCGATTTAAAATCGATGGGAAATACAATATTCGAATACTTTTCGTGTGTTTTGGGCTTATCCTGAACAACAATGAAGGGTGCACTTGAACCCACAATTACTTTCAGTGCCCAGCTACCAAAAAACTTCTGGCTGCCTTTAATACCATGAGTTCCCATAACTACCAGACTGGTGTTATTCTCGGTTGCATAAGCGGATATGGTATTAAATATAGTACCCTCACGAATGATAATATGAGGCTTAATTCCAAATCTGCGCTCGGTTTCCTCGCACACCAGATTCAATTTGTCCTTGCGGCCTTCAATTTCTTTGTCGGTCATTTTGGGCGGAACCACATGAAAAAGACCGATATCTTTTTTAATCGATCGTGAAATTCGTACTGCATGTTCCAACGCACATTGGGAGATGTTGGTAAAGTCCCACGTTACTAGAATCAAACTATTTTCGTTCTCCATAATTGGGGTTTTTTTCTAATACTAAAATAATGGAATATTTGAACTTAAAAAAATCTTTGCAAATTTCAATTCGTTTAAAGAGTTATTTCAAAAATTGTATTTTTGTCATTTATTTATAATCTGGCTTAAAATATGGAACAGCAGGAAAGAAACATTGTTAAGGATTTATTGCATTCTACAAAAGTAGACATTGACGTATTAGTAAAAGGTTGGGTTCGTACAAAACGCGGGAATAAAAATGTTGCATTTATCGCCCTAAACGACGGTTCTACAATAAATAACCTGCAAATAGTAGCCGATCTGCCCAATTTTGACGAAGAATTAATGAAAAATATTACCACCGGATCGTGTATTGCCGTTAAAGGCCACTTAGTACAATCCGCCGGTAAAGAACAAAGCATTGAAGTTATTGCCAATTCTATAGAACTATACGGAACTGCAAACGCCGACGAGTATCCGCTTCAAAAGAAAGGGCATACACTCGAATTCCTTCGCGAAATTGCACACTTGAGACCACGTACCAATACATTTGGAGCTGTTCTCCGCATTCGCCATGCTTTATCATTTGCTATTCACAAATATTTCAACGATAACGGGTTTTTCTATTTACATACCCCAATCATTACGGGGTCCGATGCTGAAGGTGCAGGTGCTATGTTCCGTGTAACAACACTCGACATGGACAACCTCCCTAAAAAGGAAGATGGTACGGTTAATTACGAAGAAGACTTCTTTGGTAAATCGACAAATCTTACCGTTTCGGGTCAGCTCGAAGGCGAATTAGGTGCCATGGCACTTGGAGCAATCTATACTTTCGGACCCACATTCCGTGCCGAAAACTCCAATACACCACGCCACCTTGCCGAATTCTGGATGATTGAACCGGAAGTTGCCTTCTACGACATCCACCAAAACATGGATCTGGCTGAGGATTTCCTGAAATACCTGATCAACTACGCACTCGAAAACTGCGGCGACGATCTGGAATTCCTCAACAAAATGTACGACAATGAACTGATTGATCGCCTGAAATTCGTTACCGACAACGATTTCATCCGCTTAACCTATACCGAAGGTGTGGATATCCTCATGAAGTCGGGCCAGAAATTCGAATTCCCAGTTGAATGGGGTATCGACCTCCAGGCCGAACACGAAAGGTACCTGGTAGAAAAGCATTTCAAGAAACCGGTTATTCTTACCGGCTACCCGAAAGAAATCAAGGCATTCTACATGAAGCAAAACGAGGATGGCAAAACCGTTCGCGCCATGGACGTTTTGTTCCCCAAGATTGGTGAAATCATTGGCGGTTCGCAACGTGAAGAAAGCTATGAAAAACTGAAACAACGCATTGACGAACTTCACATACCTATTAAGGACCTTTGGTGGTACCTCGAAACCAGAAAATACGGTACAGCTCCACACAGCGGATTTGGCCTCGGTTTCGAAAGGTTAGTTTTGTTTGTAACAGGAATGTCCAACATCCGCGACGTTATACCATTCCCACGTACGCCTAAAAACGCGGAGTTTTAAAAATATAGTTGATAAAATTCAGGTAGATTACACGATTTTAGGCAATCGCTATTAGGTAATCTATCTGACTTTTTCGTTATATTTGTGAAAATTGAAAGCGTTAAAACGGTATGCTTAAGCAAAGACTACAGCAAAAACTCTTACAGAAATTATCTCCGCAACAGATACAAATGATCAAGTTGCTGGAAATACCTTCTATGCAGCTTGAGCAACGTATTAAAAGTGAGCTGGAAGAAAACCCTGCGCTCGAAGAAGGTGCTGAACTCAGCCTGGATGATATTCCTGAAGATAAGTCGATGCGCGAAGACGAAGGTTTTTCGCTTGATGAATACGTGAATACCGACGATATCCCTTCGTACAAGCTCAATGCAAAGAATTATTCCAAGCCCGAGCTCAAGCCCGACATCCCTTTCTCTGTAGGAACAACGTTCCAGGACAACCTGGAAATGCAATTGGGACTTCGCGACTTGGACGAACGCACACAAATGCTTACCGAATACCTCATTGGCAACCTGGACGACGACGGTTATCTCCGCCGCAAGCTCGAAGCCATTGTGGACGACCTCGATTTTACGCTGAATATTAAAACAACCGAGGAAGAATTACTTGCTGCCCTGCGAATTATTCAGGATTTAGAACCTGCCGGTGTTGGTGCACGCGATCTCCAGGAATGTCTGCTCCTGCAAATATATGCCAAAGACCAGACCAATCCTGCCATTGTAAGAGCCCGTAAAATCCTCAAACACCATTTCGAAGAATTTACCAAGAAACATTTCGATAAGATCATTTCGCGCCTCAATATTTCCGAGGAAGACATGAAGGATGCAGTTGACGAAATTCTGAAACTCAATCCCAAGCCCGGCGGCGGCTATTCCGATCCGCACAGCAAAGTAGTAGAGCACATTATCCCCGACTTCATTCTCGAAAACAGGGATGGCGACCTGCAACTAAGCCTTAACTCCAAAAATGTTCCGGAGCTACGGATCAGCCGTACGTACAGCGAAATGCTCGAGTCTTACTCCAAGAACAAAAACAACAAGCAACAGAAGGAAGCCGTTAGCTTTGTCAAGCAAAAGCTCGACTCGGCCAAATGGTTTATCGATGCCATCAGGCAACGCCAGAATACCTTGATGCTTACTATGGAAGCCATCATCGAATTCCAGAAGGATTACTTTCAGGAAGGAGATGAAACCATGCTTCATCCCATGATTTTAAAGGATATTGCTGACAGAACAGAGCTTGATATATCAACTATTTCGCGTGTTGCAAACAGTAAATACATCCAGACGCACTTTGGAATCTACCCGTTAAAGTATTTCTTCTCCGAAGGTCTGCAGACTGACTCAGGCGAAGAAGTTTCAACCCGCGAAATCAAGAAGATTCTTGAGGAATGTATCGAAGGCGAGTCCAAACGCAAGCCGCTGACCGACGACGAACTGGCCGAAATTCTCCAAAGCAAAGGGTACCAGATTGCACGGCGTACCGTTGCCAAATACCGCGAACAACTAAATATTTCCGTTGCCCGGCTTCGAAAAGAACTTTAACATGCCCAATTAATCAATGAAAAACAAACGGCTTATCCATTTTTTCTTCAAAATACTGCCTCTCATCGTATCTGCTGTTTTTCATCCCCTTATAATGCCCACATTGGGAACATATATTATCCTAAACTCAGATGTTTCGGTTCCCCTGTTGGATGAAAGTTCAAAAAACGTTGTACTTACGGTGGTTATATTATGCACGTTTTGTCTTCCGCTGCTTTTTATCCTTTTGCTTAATTATAAAAAGTTAATTCAGCTCAATTTTCTGAGCGAACGCGAGGACCGTATATTCCCCTACATCATAACCGGTCTGCTATTTTACATAAATTTCTATCTGCTACGCAGAATGGGGGTACCTTTCATTATCCAATTATTCAGCTTAACAAGTGTAATTGCGGTAATTATAACATTACTTGTAAATATGTTCTGGAAAATCAGCGCTCATATGACAGGAATTGGCGGTATAACAGCAATGGTTATGATCCTGGCCCAATTCTTTTTTGTTGACGTTGCCGTTTATATGATTTCTGCTATTGTAATTTCAGGAATTATAGGTTTCTCCAGATTGAGCTTAAATGAACATACCCCTGCACAAGTATATACCGGATTCCTCGGTGGGTTAGTTATTACTTATTTATCCTTTCTATTTTTGGTAATCTGATCTGATTTTCTTTTATCCAAACCCATTTTCTTCGCGTTCGAAGGTATAGCAATAACTTTCCGCTTTACATAAACGCCTTCTTTATCAAAAATCAACAAGAACCTTTCCGTGCCTTTAACAATAGTAACTTCAAATAATATAACGCCGCTGCTGTTTACTTTATAGGATTCGCGAATTTCAAAGTCTTCATAATGTGCAGCAATATATTCCTTTATCTCTTTTTTCAGCTCGGCTGCATGGAGAGCCGTTTTGGTTACTGAAAAAGTGTTTAAACTAACCAAACAAAATAAACATATGATTAACAATCGTTTGACCATCTCTACAATGCCAACCAGGATACATTTCCAAACCTTATACTTTTAATTAAGAAATCCACATAACTGAAAACTACCTTAATATTCAATTACATGGATTTCTTTAACTTACACGTATTCACCTATTAAAATCGATTATTTTTTCTTTTGTGTATGAACTTTGTGTTCACCAACTTTCTTAGTTGAATCAGCCTTAGCAGCTTTCTTTTCAACTTTCATCTCGGTTTTAACTTCTTTCTTTTCGGCTTTTTTTGCAGGTGCGTTTTGTGCAAATGAAACACCAGCTACGAATACAACCATAACCAATACAGATAATAACTTTTTCATAATTTCAATTTTTTAAGTTTGACTTAATTTTTGATTACGGAAGTAAAAGTAAAACCCGATTCTGTTGAAATTCTGAAGTTGAAAGCGAAGTGTATTATTTTTTTGAAATTTTTATAATATGCTGGTCAGCAATATTTTGATAATTAATAATCAATTGGCTGGCATCACAGATTTTCCCAATAATAGCCAGTCCAAGGCCAGGAGATTCTGATTGTTTGTTCTCCTTATTAAAGCGCTGAAAGAGTTCAGCTGGATTTTTCGAAACAAGCGGATTGCCTGAGTTTACAATTGAAAAATAGTCGGATGTTGTGCGTATTTCGATATACCCGTTAGGCAGGTTGTGCTTTATTGAATTATTGATCAGGTTCGAAACCAGGATGTCGGCCAATGCGGGATTCATCATAACTTGGAAATCTGAAGATTTTTCAAAAGTTACCCTCAGATTGCGCTGCTGAATAAAATCGGTGAAAACATCAAGCGATTGCTCCAGAAGCTCAATAAAAGAAGCCTCTGTTGTTTCAGAGAATTGGTTGTTTTCGATTTTGGCAATCAGGAGTAATCCCGAGTTGAGTTTAGAAATGCGCGTTATAGCCCGATTCATAGCAGCGATAAGCTCCAATTCCGATGGTGTAATATGCTCAGATTGAATAAGCATCTCAAGCTTCGATTTTATAACTGCCAGCGGCGTTTGTATTTCGTGAGATGCATCTTCAGTGAATTCTTTCAAACTAAGATAATCGTTCCGGATCTTTTCCGACATCATACTTAACACCTCATTCAGCCTAGTAAATTCGTAAACGTTGTTGGCCGGGAACGATAGCGTCTTCTTCTCCTTAATGTTGTATCGGCTAATCTGGGAAATGGTTTTGTAAAAAGGCCGCCACAATTTCCGCGACAGCATATAATT
>DATALJ010000130.1:0-1786 GCA_036261135.1 Bacteroidales bacterium | reverse complement strand
TAACTCGATATCGTTATTTTTTACCTGAAAATTGTCTTTTCTAAATTAAAAAACACGATTGTTTTTCAACCGTGTTTTTAATTTCATATCTGAATATTCCAGACAAATTCAGGATTCTACTTATTAATTATCGGACGTAATGAAACAGTACGAAAACCAATATAGTTTTTATGATCATTAGGAGTTTCATTACTACGGTTCGCAGAATAAATGGCTGCGGGATTACCGTTCCAGGCTCCTCCTCTTAAAACCCGGAGTGTTCCGCTGGAAGGCCCTGTTGGATCGATTTGCGAGTTAAGATTATAAACACTATACCTGTCATAACACCATTCCCATAAGTTTCCACTCATATCATATAAACCGTATGCATTCGGCAATTTCTGAGCGACCAAATGAGATGTGTTTAAGCTGTTACCATTATACCAGGCATATGAACCAATACTAAGACTGTCGAAATAATACTTATTTGTTGTTCCTGCTCTGGCGGCAAACTCCCATTCAGCTTCAGTCGGCAACCGGTAACCATTTTTTGTAAAGTCAGCCGAAAGCCCGGCAATTGCTGAGCATCCATTCCCTGGTACTCCAGTAACCGATGTATAACTGAATACAGTATCAAGACCGTCACGCTTGCTTCGCGCATTACAATAGAGTACAGCGTCATACCAGGAAAGATTATCCACAGGTTTATTCATGTTATCATTGAATATAGAAGGATTTACACCCATAAGAGCTATATAATCGCCTTGCGTTACCTCTGTTGTATCCATCCAGAAGTCATGAGTAAATTCAACCAGATGTACCGGTTCGGCATTATCAATACCGACCTGTCCCGCCTGATAATAACCGGCTGCTGGAATTTTCACCATTCCACTATTGTAAGTAGAAAAGTCTTCATATCGTCCATAAAGTGACACAACCGCTGCTTTACCAAGAGTTATCGTGCCGTTTGCTGTACCAGGCCCTACCCATTCCAGTATAATGGAATATGAACTGTCGATACCGGAAGTCACATTTATTGTGGCAGAACCGGTATAAAGAAGCCTATTGATACCATCAATATCACCATACGAATTGATCGTAATGTTGTGCTCTATACCAGGAGTGGTATCAGCGGCCAGATAATCGTGTAGAAGAGTCAGTGTTTTTCCGGTGAGACTCTGCTTGGTAAAACTTGAATCCGAAACCGAATAACCATCTACCATGATTTCACACCGTGTAATGCTGTCCATTATAGGCAGTAAACTCACTTTAAGCATAGAATATTTTGCGTTGAGATCAAGATTTACCGGGATATTTTCACCCGGTTGAACCGAGAACGTTTTGGAACCTGAATGAATCGTTGTTCCATTGGCATCTTTGGAAATCGCGGTGACTGTCCATGTTTTAGCCGAAGCAATATTAAGATAATCTTTTGTTACAGTCTGACGGCCATAACCGGACAGAGAGAATGTGTCAATAATATCCGATTCACCCGAAGCGGTTAATGTAATAAAGAGTTTTTGAAGAGAAATCACCTTGGTTTTTTGAAGATTCCCAACCGGCCCGCAAGAAACAGACAGTGCTACTGAACTGGAGGGTTCAGGATTAGTGCCGTTATTTTCATGCACTCCGCATCCCGCAAATAAAAAAGGTACAACCGAGAACACTGCAAAAAGAAATCGTTTCATTTAAACCTCCTTCATTAAAGTTAATTGATTTTAAGAGATGCTTTTTCCAGAGAATTTCCTATGACCTATTCCGCCATATTGATTTATTAAACTTAATATAATTTCAGTCAGCTGACTTT
>DATALJ010000129.1:0-1770 GCA_036261135.1 Bacteroidales bacterium | reverse complement strand
ATTGCTGCTTAGGAAATCGGAGATTATATTTACCACCTCGCTCCTATCCGGCTTTTCGCTGTAGCTTAATGTGCTGCGTACAGAATCGGTAAATTCTACGTTGTTATAACCATAGATGCGTAGAATCTCTTCCACCACATCAGCAGGACGCTGTACATCCACACGATACGGAGCTACTTTGAGTTTTAAGCCTTCTGCATCCTCTAAAGCAATTTTAATATCGAGGCTTGGAAGTATTTTCTTAATAGTTTCGTGTTCAATCTTCTTGCCTACAAGCATATCCACGTAGGCATATTTTAAATCCACGTCGAAATCGGCAATTGGATTAGGATATACATCGATAACAGGCGAAGAAACTGTTCCTCCGGCAAGTTCTTTTATCAGATTGGCAGCACGCTTAAGCGCGAAAACAGGCATGTTAGGATCGGTTCCACGTTCAAAGCGGAACGAAGCATCTGTGTTTAACATATGCTTTTTAGCAGTTTTTCGAATAAATTTTGGGCTAAAGCATGCACTTTCGATAAATACATTAGAGGTTTGCTCAGTAACACCCGACTCAACACCCCCAAATACGCCGGCAATACACATTCCTCCTTCAGAATTACAGATCATCAGGTCATTTGCAGCCAGACTACGTTCATTATTGTCAAGCGTCACAAACTTGGTTCCTTCAGGAAGCGTTTTTACAATCACTTTACCGCCGGTTATTTTATCGGCATCAAAAGCGTGTAATGGTTGTCCCAACTCATGGAGAATAAAATTGGTAATATCAACAATATTATTGATGGGGTTTTGACCGATCGCTTTCAGGTAATTTTGCAACCATTCAGGCGAAGGTTGAACCTTTACTCCAATAATCGTTAACCCGGAATATCTTGGACATGCTTCTTCATTCTCAACAACGATATCTGTTATCCGATCATTATTGTCAATTTTAAACTGATCAATTGAAGGCATTTTAGCAACGGTAGGTTGCTTCAAATTCAAATAAGCAGCTATTTCGCGTGCAACGCCAATATGCGACGCAGCATCAATACGGTTTGGTGTTAAGCCAATTGCAAAAACCGTGTCCGATACAATATTGAAATATTCTTTTGCAGGTGTTCCCACTTTAGCTTGCGTGTCGAGTACCATAATGCCCGAATGATCATTTCCAACGCCCAGTTCATCTTCGGCGCAAATCATACCTTCGGAAGGCTCGCCACGGAGCTTGGCTTTTTGAATAGTAAACGACTCGTTTCCCTTATATACAACCGTTCCAACCGTAGCAACAACAACTTTCTGCCCGGCTGCTACATTAGGCGCTCCACAAACAATTGGAAGTATGGTTCCGTTGCCAACATCAACCGTTGTAACGCTTAATTTATCAGCATTCGGGTGCTTGGCCTGGGTTTTAACCTCGCCAATAACAAAGCCTTCGAGGCCGCCTTTAATCGATTCGTACTTTTCAATGCCTTCAACTTCCAATCCTATACTGGTTAAAATTTTATCAACTTCCTCGGCAGGAAGGTTGATATCGATATAATTTTTAAGCCAGTTATATGAAATATTCATAAATACCTAGTTATAATTTTGAGAAAGAGCAAAAATAGGGATTTTTGTTTTATTATTGGGGGTGGTTGAAAAATTTATAGGCTTGCGATGAATGAGTATAGCCACAAAGGCTGCAAAGCGCTAAGTAACGCAAAGAATAAAGAAGTTGTGATTAAAATGGTCTTAAATCCCACGTACTCGATGTAAATATAAATGTCATTCCGGCGAAGGCCAGAA
>DATALJ010000137.1:0-2224 GCA_036261135.1 Bacteroidales bacterium | reverse complement strand
TGTCAGTACAAATTCAACATGATACTTTTCCAATAAACGACACCTTTCATCAGCAGGAATGGATGCTTCCAAGGAACGGATGGTATTGCTGGCATCCATCCTTTCATGAATCTGATCAATCGAAAGGAAATAATTGTGCGGATTGTAATCCTTTTCCTCACGGAAGGAGATCAGTGATGCTTGTGCTGACACACTTGGTAAAAGTTGTATCGTTGTATAGTCCAACGCAATGGTCGTAGCGAAGGTTTCAGCAGACTGGTCAATGTATTGACCAACCCGCGCCAATTGCTGGTTACTATCCAGAACTTCAAAATAAGCCTCTGCTCTAGGAAATAAAACAGAAACCAGCATGATGGCTGCAAACATCAACTCGACCATGAAACCTTTGGTGGTCGAATCAAGCTGCCTGGGATTCTTTTCCGGAGACTTAACAAGTTTCTCACGCGCTTTAATCAATTTCATTCCTTCAAGCAAAAACGTGATAAGCAATGCACCTGCCAACCCCATGGGTGAGAACCAGGAAACACGGGGCAACATCCGCGCAGAAATAAAATAACCTAAAATCCAACCCGTATACGGGATTGTCGCAAAAGCAACCAGCAAGGCGCAAATTATGATGTATCCCCAGTAAAGTTCCCCACTCCTGAGTTTAAGGAATGCCAAAATCAAAGCCAACAAGACCAAAGTAACAGGAACAAGCCTAAAAATCTGAAAAGAAGAATAGAAATTGCTCTCAGGTGGAATGTTTAATAACTTCAGAACCTCAGGGTTTAACCCGTAAAATCTATGGCTTACCACATGAACATATCGCTCCGCTTGAAACGTAGTGCTCACACTTTCAGCATCGTAGGTGATCAATGCCTGAGATGCGTGGTTAGAGAGGCGCACACCCAAATACGGTAGAAGTATAACAACGATAATTGCAGCGAGTTGCAGTACAGAAAGCCAACCTGTCTTTTTCAGCAACACAGAAAGTACCGCCAAACCTCCCGCAATCGCGCAGGACAAAAACAAGATAACCGGATGTGTCAACATCAAACCAACCCCAGCTATTAAAACCAATGCACCCGCTCTTACTGTGGGAGACCGCAGAAACACTAGAACAAAAGCAAAAAACACAGGGGCAAGTAAGAACGTAGCAGATACTTTATCTTCTGCCATATTTTGAAAAAACCAAAAACCAACCGGCCAGGCTTCGTCAACCATCATGGTATAGAGCAACATTTGGATAAACACTGCAGCACCAGCAATTTTCTGCGAAAGTCCTAAAACGCGTGTGAACCAATACGCGGTTATAACAGCCAACGGCACCAGGAATAGTTCAAGGTAATTACTAAACACTAAAATGACTGGGACCCCACTTAAATCAGAAAGAAGCGTCTGCCCCATCGGATAAAGCGCCAGCCAAAAACGCGAATGCTCAATCGCAGTAGTGTGATGAACAATGTTGTTAAATCCCAAATGCATGGAATGCTGCCAGTTCATTGCATAGGCTGCATAGGTGGTATCGTCGATGAAAAACTGATACCCATTAAACGTCATGGATATCGCCAGTATCAGCGCAAGCGAGAGCGGCACGTTCTCAAAAATACTCCAAAAAAAGCATTAAAATGCGTTCTTTGCGTATTGCAATACCCGAGTCAAAAAAACACAAAAGGAACAATTCAACAATTCCCACCAAAGCAAAAGTGCTTCTTACCAGGCTAAAGGAAAAACCTGCCAGCCGACCAATCAAACCAATGGCTGCGATCATGGATACAGATAGGGCGAATCCAATGGGAACAATTCCCGCCCAACTACGGATAGTGTTATTATGACTTCGTAAAAGAAGGTAAAGCAAAACTCCCGGAACACTGAACATTCCAAGAGCGATGCCCAGCCGTATCATATCGGTAAAAAAAGCCAGGTAAAGGTTTCCTTGAACAGTCGGCAAATTCCCCCAGGGGATAGTCCACAATAAAATCCATAACAAACTGGTAAAAAACAAATTTCGCTTCGATTTGAGAAGGTCAATTATGGTGGGCATGATGTTCGATTCCTAACTGCCAAGTTTATGTAAGATTCATCGCATTCGATTATAAACTGAACAGAATCGTCTGATATAGTTCTCAGCAGGCAATTTTGTTAAGTCTCGCCAAGCCCATTTTCATCGCTCATTTAGAGCCGGAGCAACACACCTAGACCTTGCCCGTTCAGTAACATCATGCCCACCATAATTGACCTT
>DATALJ010000125.1:0-7021 GCA_036261135.1 Bacteroidales bacterium | reverse complement strand
GACTGCCATGAAAGCAATTGAGGCTGGCAATCCGAAAACTGCTCAAACCGGCCCTGCGGCGCGCCAAAATATAGAAGTGATAAAAAGACATATTCAATTACTGGCCCCAAACCCCGACTTGCAAAATTTGTATACCTTTGTGTCCGAAAATATTTTAAAAACATTCCATAATCAGGATTATTTGTAATAATGGGTCTAAATTTTAAAGAATTGCTGAAGGACGTCAAAGCATTTGCATTTGACGTAGACGGAGTTTTTTCGCACAATGTGATTGTTCATCCCTCGGGAGAACTGATGCGCTCTATGAATATCAAGGATGGTTTTGCGGTTCAGTATGCTATAAAGAAGGGGTACCCCATAGCCATTATTACAGGAGGCAACTCGGAAGCAGTGAAAACACGCTTTGCAAACCTTGGAATAAAGGACATTTACCTGAAGTCTGCCAATAAAATACTTGATTTTAATACATTCTTGTCGAATAACAATGTGGCGGCCAATGAAGTGTTGTATATGGGCGACGATTTGCCTGATTACCAAATCATGAAAATTGTTGGCGTTCCTACCTGTCCTGCCGACGCAGTGGAGGAGATTAAAGCAATTGCGAAATATATCTCATATAAAACAGCCGGCGAAGGCTGTGTTCGCGATGTTATAGAGCAGACACTCAGGGTACAGGGCAATTGGCTTCATCCGGAAGCTTTCGTATGGTAAAAGGGATGCGAATGAGGCCTGTTTTGCAATTAATACGTTTTAAAAACCTTGTAATCATAGCGCTTACAATGATATTGATGCGCTATGGTATTATTCAGCCTATATTTGTAGCTTATGGGTTAAGCCTTGAATTGCCTGATCTTTATTTTTCGCTTATTGTTATTGCTGTTATGCTTATTGCTGCTGGCGGGTATATCATTAACGATTATTTTGATGTGAATGTGGATCAGCTGAATAAACCGGACAAGGTACTGATAGGCACACGCTTCACAGCCAGGAGTGTATTTGTGACCTACCTTGTTCTAAACGCAATAGCCATAGTTGTTTCCGTTTTTCTATTGCTTAAAACGGGCTTACTCGCTTTATTTTTCATATTTCCTTTAGCTATTGGCGCACTGTGGTTTTATTCTACTACATATAAGAAACAAATCCTAATAGGAAACCTGATTGTAGCTATACTTTCTGGTATAGTTCCCATTCTTCCTGCTTTGTATGAAATTCCTCTTGTCAATGTCATGTATCATGAGTATTTGATTTCAATGGGAATTGACCTTCATATTGTCATTTCATGGACAGGGACCTTTGCCCTATTCGCCTTTATCCTTACGCTTGCACGAGAAATCATCAAAGATGCAGAAGACGTATATGGCGACAGGTCTTATAAAAACTCTTTTCCTTTGGCAGTTGGCGATATTTTGACTAAGATGATTATCAATTTCCTTCTTCTTGTTGTGATCTTTCTTATTTCGTATCTGTTCTGGAAATATCTTAGAATTACTAATTCGGGAGGCTTTGATTATGTAACACTATCATATTTCCTTGCATTGATTATCATTCCTCTGATCATTACTGCCGGAATTGTGTTTAAAGCAAGTGATACGAAAAGTTATCATAAGGCTTCTTCAATCATCAAGCTTATTATGCTCGCAGGTATTTGCTATGCAATAGTGGTACGCTTTAAAATTATTTAGAAACATGTTCAATCCTAATATTACGCTGTATCTGGCTTCGCAGTCACCACGCCGTCGCGCATTATTAAAGGAGATGGGGTATCCTGTACAGATTATAGCCCCGCCCGATATTGACGAAGTCTATCCTGATACATTGAAAGGTGGTGATATTCCTTTGTATCTCGCAAAATTAAAAGCTGAAGTCATTAATGATCGGGCAATTTCTGATGGCGTATTGGTTACAGCCGATACCATTGTTTGGCTCGACAATGAAGTTTTAGGCAAACCCATTAATAATGCTGATGCTATACGAATGCTTACCCGCTTGGCAGGCAGAAAACATGAGGTTTTTACGGGTGTGTGCCTTAAGTATAAGAACAAATGTCATTGCTTTTACGAGGCTACCGAGGTATATTTCGGGCCCATGACAGAGGAGGAAATAACTTATTACGTAGAGCAATACCTGCCCATTGACAAGGCTGGAGCTTATGGTGTTCAGGAATGGATTGGTTTTGTTGGTGTTGAGCGGATTGACGGCTCGTACTTTAATGTTATGGGACTGCCTACGCATAGGTTGTATGAAGAATTGAAGAAAATCATTGGTTGAATATAACAGCATTTTTGAATGAAGCGAATATTCTTATTTCTTACAGTCTTTTTTTGGGGATGTAAGGCCTTAATGGCCGACGAAGGAATGTGGGTTCCGCTATTGCTTGATAGCGCACGATACCAGCGAATGGTTGAGTTGGGATTAGTACTGAGCAAGGAGGATATTTTCAATATGAATAACTCCAGTTTGAAGGATGCGGTTGTTCTGTTCGACAGGGGCTGTACCGGCGTTATGGTTTCCAATGAGGGCTTGCTTTTTACCAATCATCACTGTGGATTACGTTACATTCAGAATCATAGTGCAGTAGAGCGCGATTATCTTACTCATGGGTTCACTGCAGGATCAAAGGCAGAAGAATTACCTAATCCCGGGCTTAAGGTATATTTTCTCTCGAGAATAGAGAATGTTACTAACGAAGTACTGGGCTCACTCCAAAAAGGATTAACTGAGGATCAGCGCGAGGACTACATCAATCGTAATATAAATCGTTTAAGTGCAACAAAGCGAAGAGCTACAGGCAATACCATCAGCATTAAGCCTTTCTTTGGCGGAAACCAGTATCTTTTGTTTGAGTATGAGGTTTATACTGACGTAAGGCTTGTTTTAGCACCACCTACAAATATTGGTAAATTCGGAGGTGATACCGACAACTGGATGTGGCCACGGCATACTGGCGATTTCTCCATTTTCAGGGTATATGCAGGAAAGGACAATAAGCCAGCGCCCTATTCGCTTGACAATGTACCGTACAAACCACGAAAAGCAGCTCCAATTTCGCTGAAGGGAATTGCAGAGAACGATTTTACCATGGTTTTAGGTTACCCAGGTACAACAGAGGAATATGTGTCGTATCAAGATGTTAATTTTCTGCTGAATACATTGTATCCCAACAGGATTAAGATCAGGAGCAAAAGGCTCGATATCATGGATGCTGCAATGCAGGCCGATCCTGACACTCGCATAAAGTATACATCAAAGTTCTACGGTATCAGCAATGGATGGAAAAAATGGCAGGGTTCTGTTAAGGGCCTCACTAAAGCTGGCGCTGTAGAGGTTAAAAAGAAGAAAGAACTGGATTTTCAGGAATGGCTGAGCCGCAACGATTCGTTAAATCGCAAATACGGCCAAATATTCAAGGAATTTAGCTTAATTTATCCACGCTATAACGAGCTTACAATGGTCGACGACTACAAAGACGAGACTTTCATGTCTGTGGAGCTTATTTCGTTTGTTTCTTCGTTCTATTCAACAATTATAAACAAAGATCCGCGCGATACGAGTGATCTTAAGAATAGAGCTAACCGGTTTATCAATAGTGTACGTGCTTTTCATCGCAATACAAATCTGAAAATGGACCGGGAAATCTTTGCATCGCTGATGGAAATGTATGTTAAGGATATTAAATCTGAATATCATCCGTCCGAATTGCGGCATGCAATGACTACTTATAAGGGACAATTCGGGAAATGGGCAGATGTACTATATAATTCAACGGTTTTTACGGATAGTACCCGCATGATTAAATGGCTAAAGGGTATTTCTGCATCTAAGCTCAGTCGATTTACCGACGATCCTGCCTATAAGCTGTTCATGGATTTTAGCTATTTCTTTAATACTACTGTTCTTCCTCCATTATACACTATTGAAATTACCATGGACAGTATTTACCGCGAGTATATGGCAGCATTAAAGCTCAGGGACGGATCAGCCATGTATCCCGACGCCAACCTTACTTTCAGGATCAGTTATGGTAAGGTGGAGGGCTATAATCCCTCTGATGCGGTACATTATGACTATTTTACCGTTTCGGATGGTATTCTGGAGAAGGATAATCCGAATATTGACGATTACCGGCTTTCTGAAAGTGTTCGGGCTCTTTATAAAAATAAAGATTTTGGTGAGTTTGCCAATGCAAATGGCGACCTTCCGGTATGTTTCATTGCTTCAAACCATACTTCGGGAGGAAATTCCGGAAGTCCTGTTTTCAATGGCAAGGGAGAACTTATTGGACTTAATTTCGATCGCTGCTGGGAAGGAACCATGAGCGATTTGCTTTACGACCCTTCGCAATGTCGCAATATTATTGCCGATATTCGGTATATCCTTTTTGTAGTGAAGAATTACTCTAAAGCTTCCTATTTGTTTGAGGAGATTGAGCTTGTAAAGAATTGATTTTCTTTTATATATTTGATGAAAATATAAGTTATGCCTGTTACAAGATTTGGCGTTTCGCTTGAAGAAGAATTACTCGAGGCTTTGGACCTGTATGTGAAGGAGAACAAGTTTCCTAACCGCTCTCAGGCCATTAGACATCTGATTGAGAAGAATCTTGTGGAGAAGAAGTGGCAATGCAACCACATTGTTGCGGGAGCTATTGTTTTGATGTACGACCATCATAAAAAAGACGTAATTAATAAGCTTACCGATGTTCAACATGATTTTTACGATGTAATCCTATCCTCACAGCATTTTCATTTAAATCACAACAAATGCCTTGAGATTATTGCCGTAAAAGGCGAAGCTATAAGACTTACAGAGCTTGCTGATAAACTTATATCAATCAAAGGAATTCTTCATGGTAAGCTGGTAATGAGTCAGGCCGGATAGTTCAGGTGTTTTATTTTTTTTCTTTGATGAGTAACACTTTTTTCTAAATTTGTAACACTATTTATCAATTTATGGACGCAGGACTTCCTTATTTACTTTTGACTGCCGCTTTTGTAGGTTTTTTCCATACGCTTACCGGCCCCGATCATTATCTTCCTTTTGTTATGATTGCCCGTGCCCGCAACTGGTCGCCGATGAAAACATTCTGGATTGCACTAAGCTGTGGAATAGGCCATGTTGGGAGTTCTATACTTTTGGGTATCATTGGAGTATTTGCCGGTATTGGCGTTGAGAAGCTTAACGTTGTAGAAGCCAGTCGGGGAGAGATTGCCTCCTGGATCATTATAATATTTGGCCTGGGTTACATGATTTGGGGCTTAATACATGCACGAAAGCATAAACATGGTCATTCCCATCACCATGGACTCACTGAAGGTAGCTCTGACTCTAAAAAAGCTAATGTTACGCCTTGGATTTTATTCCTAATCTTTGTGTTTGGTCCTTGCGAACCATTAATTCCTTTATTTATTTATCCTGCAGCACAGCAGAGCATGACGGGCGTTGTGTGGGTAAGCATAGTCTTCACCATTGCTACGCTAATTACTATGCTTACCATAATAATGCTTAGTTTAAGGGGGCTAAGTTCGGTTAGATTGGGCTTTGCAGAGCGTTATACTCATGCAATAGCTGGTGCTACCATCTGTTTATGTGGTTTAGCTATCGTATTCCTTGGACTATAGCTTATCTAACGATTGTTTAAGATCATCAATCAAATCCCTGTAATCTTCAATTCCTACAGAAACGCGGATAAGACTTTCGGTTATACCGGCTTGTTTTTGTTCTTCGGCAGATAGCGAGGCATGCGTCATAGTTGCCGGATGTTCAATCAACGACTCCACTCCACCCAGGCTTTCAGCAAGAATAAAGAGCTCCAGGTTTTCGAAGAATTTCTTTATTTCCGGTATACCTCCATTTATTTCAAAGGATATCATTCCTCCGAAGCCTGACGCCTGGCTTTTTGCTAATTCATGCTGCGAAAAGCTTTTTAATCCTGGATAATACACCTTTTTTACTTTGGAATGGCTTTCGAGAAATTCGGCAATCCGTGTAGCATTCTGTTCATGAGCGCGCATGCGAACGGCCAGAGTTTTCAAACCTCTTAACACCAAATAGGAGTCGAAGGGAGAAAGGACGCCACCTGTGGAATTCTGTACATGCTTAAGCTTCTGATAAAGCTGAGGGTTGTTGACCATAATGGCTCCGTTCAATACATCGGAGTGGCCGCCAAAATATTTTGTTCCGCTATGCATTACTATGTCAGCGCCCAATTCTAGTGGGTTTTGGAAATATGGCGTTAAGAAAGTATTGTCAACCACCACAAGTATATTGTGCTGATGTGCAATTGTGCATATTTTCTTAATGTCAGCAATTTTCATCAGCGGATTTGTTGGCGATTCTAGCCATATAAGTTTGGTGTTTGGCTTAATGCCATGCTTGAGCGTATCTTCGTTATTTAAATCGGCGTAATCTGCTGTAATGTCGAAGTTGTTGAATACTGAGTTTATTACACGCTTAGTCCCTCCATATAAATCGTCAAACCCGAGAATGTGATCTCCGCATTTAAGCATGGCCAGCAATAAGGCAGTTTCTGCAGCCTGCCCTGAAGCAAAAGATAGAGCATAATTGGCTTTTTCGATAATGGCTAATTGGGCTTCGAGTGAACTGCGGGTGGGGTTTTCGGAGCGTATGTATTCGTAAGGCCCCGGTTTATCTATCTGGTCCCAGTAATTGGTAGATGAAAGGTGTATCGGGGTTACCACATCGTGGCTGTATAATTTGGATTGGTGCAACGAATCGCCATAACGAACAGCTAGGGTGTCGGGTCGTTTTGTCTTCATAGGTATAATTTAAATCGCTCTTTAAACGAGAGCTAAACAATTTCGATGGAGAAAAGATTAAAAGTACTGGTATGAAAATTTGTAAAGAACCGAAAATTTATAGGATGCAAAGTAACAATCACTTTCAGTTAACAGGTTATTTGCATCGTATTTGTGCTCTTTTTTCGAGTATTCTGCATCCGCCGATTTTGTCCAGCGCTCTTGTGTAACATTTCCTTTTGCATCGTACTTATATTCAAAAGCTA
>DATALJ010000120.1:0-25940 GCA_036261135.1 Bacteroidales bacterium | reverse complement strand
CCAATGTTTCATTGGCGATAATGATAAAATAGGTGACAATACCACATTGTTTGCAGGAGCGCGTGTTTATCACAACTGTGTTATCGGATCAAACTGTATTATTCACTCCAACACGGTTATTGGTGCTGACGGGTTTGGTTTTGCTCCGCAAACAGACGATGTATTTAAGAAAATCCCTCAAATTGGCAATGTTGTCATTGAGGACATGGTTGAAATTGGCGCTTTAGCTACAGTTGACAGGGCTACTATGGGCTCTACCATTCTCCGCAAAGGGGTTAAACTCGACAATATGGTGCATATAGCCCACAATGTTGAAGTTGGCGAAAATACCGTAATGGCTGCGCAAACTGGTGTTGCTGGTTCTACCAAAGTAGGCCGCGATTGTATGTTTGCCGGACAGGTAGGGCTTGCACCCCACATCACTGTTGCCAATGGAGTAAAGCTTGGCGCTAAGTCCGGCGTAAATTCGTCGATAAAGAAAGAAAATGACGTTCAGATTGGTGCTCCCGTGCAACCTTATGCGGAATTCATGAAATGCTATGTTGTATTCCGCAGACTGCCTGAGTTGAAGAAAGAACTGGATGAATTAAAAAACAAAGTAAATGGTAAGTAATTTCTAATTAAATAAAAGTTCGAAGTTTTTTTTTATATTTCGGACTTTATTTTTTGCATTACTAAATTGATTTTATGATAATTAAGCAAAGAACAATACAAAAACCAGTAACAGTAAGAGGAAAAGGACTTCACACAGGGCTTAATGTTGAGTTAACATTTAATCCAGCTCCTGAAAACCACGGTTTTAAATTCAGAAGAACAGACTTAGAAACACAACCCATTATATCGGCAGTTGCTGAAAACGTTGTAGATACCTCCCGCGGAACTACAATTGAAGAGAAAGGTGTACGCATCAGTACCATCGAACACGTCATGGCAGCATTGGTAGGTCTTGGAATCGACAATGCTTTAATAGATATCTCCGGGCCCGAAACACCAATAGCCGACGGAAGTTCACTTTGGTATGTTAATGCGCTGAAAGAAGCCGGGATTGCTGAGCTTGAGGCAGAACGCAAGTACTACGAAGTAAAAGAAAAAATTACTTATTCGGATCCCCAACGTGGCGTAGAAATCGTGATTTATCCCGACGAACGACTGACCATCGATGTAATGATCGATTATAACTCGAAAGTACTCGGTCATCAGTATGCTTTACTAAACTCCATGCAGGATTTCGAGAAAGAAATAGCTATGTGCCGCACATTTGTGTTCCTGCACGAATTGGAATTACTGCTAAAGCACAACCTGATTAAGGGTGGTGATCTCGATAACGCTATTGTTATCATGGACCGCCAGGTTACCCAGGAGGAACTCGACCGCTTGGCTGAGTTATTCAACAAACCGAAGATTCATGTTAAACCCGAAGGCATATTAAACAACCTCGATATACACTTCTCCAACGAACCTGCACGTCACAAACTGCTGGATTTGATCGGAGACCTTTCGCTTATTGGCACTGCCATTAAAGGACGTATTGTTGCAACACGCCCCGGGCACGCCGCCAATACAGAAATGGCCAAGATTGTACGTCAAATGATCAAACGTGACGCCTTGAAGGGCGACGTTCCCAAGTACAATCCGAACGATGTACCCTTGATGAACGTACAACAAATCATGGAGCGTCTGCCACATCGCCCACCATTCTTGTTAATCGACAAGGTTTTGTCGCTCGATGAAAGGACTGTTACAGGGGTAAAAAATGTATCCATGAATGAGCCCTACTTCGTAGGTCATTTTCCTGGAGAACCCATTATGCCGGGCGTTTTACAGATTGAGGCATTGGCTCAATTAGGGGGCATCCTCGTTCTTGGAACCGTACCTGATCCACAGAACTACCTGACTTACTTCCTTAAGATTGATAAGGTTAAATTCAAGCGGAAAGTGGTTCCTGGCGATACGCTGATTTTTAAATGCGATTTAATCGGCGAAATACGAAGAGGTATTACTACCATGTGGGCGCAAGCTTTTGTTGGCGACACATTGGTGTGTGAAGGTGAAATGACAGCCCAGATTGTAAAAGTAAAAGGTTAAACATACTGATATGATTAGTAATTTAGCATACGTGCATCCAGAAGCCAAGATAGGCGAAGGCGTTACCATTGAGCCATTCTCTACAGTATACAAGGACGTTGTTATTGGCGACGGAACTTGGGTTGGCCCCAACGCAGTAATAATGGACGGCGCAAGGATTGGTAAAAAATGCAGGATTTTCCCAGGCGCTATTATAGCTGGTATTCCTCAGGATTTGAAGTTTGCCGGTGAATATACAACAGCTGAAATTGGCGACAACACTACCATTCGGGAGTGTGTTACCTTTAACAGGGGAACCAAAGCCAAGGAAAAGACAGTAATTGGCAGCAATTGCCTGGTTATGGCTTATGTACATATAGGTCATGATTGTATCATTGGCAACAATGTAATATTGGTAAACGCCGTATCGATTGCCGGCGAAGTTGAAATCGGTGATTGGGCTATAATAGGCGGCGGTACGTTGGTTCACCAGTTTTCGAAAATCGGAGAACACGTAATGGTAAGTGGAGGATCACTAATTCGTAAGGATGTTCCACCATTTGTAAAAGCTGGACGCGAGCCATTAAGCTACGCCGGAATAAATTCTGTAGGCCTACGCCGCAGAGGATTTACCAATGAGGCTATTTATGCCATTCAGGAAATGTATCGCCATATCTACCAAAGCGATATGAACGTTAGCAATGCGCTCAACTTTATTGAGTCGAATATGCCTCATACTCCTGAGCGAGATACGGTTGTTAACTTTGTTCGGGGCTCTAAACGAGGTGTAATGAAAGGTTTTACTTCCGATATAGAAGACTAATTCACATATTTATTAAAATTAAATGCAGAAACTCTCTATAATAGAGAGTTTCTGCATTTTTTATTCATAGCTATTCAGCATCTACTGAACACCCACGCCATTCTTCATATTTACTATTAAGCCATTATCTGTAGGAGCCGGGTCTGTATAGATACTAATCAATGCTCCTCCCAGCATCTGTGATGCTTCATCTCCTTGTAACAGCATATCGATTGTTGCCTGGGTTTGTGGCGATGGAGGTTTTTCATCTCCTGCATAATGAGCCATCATCGCCTCTTTTACTGCAGGGGTTAATGCCCGCGCCTGGATTTCAGACAATGAATAGGGTGTACTCATCAGTAGATATGGAATAGCAACATCCATCCCATCCGATAAAAAGTCATACGCATATTCCTGAAAGTTTGCAGCCTCACCAATATTGAAATCGATCGATTGAACTTTCTTTGTATAAATAGCCATGCTCTGATTAGGCAACATTTGTACCACACGTACAGGGCAAGGATATGAAGATAAAGAACCCGTCTCAATGTCGAACATATAATTCTTCCCTCCTATTGCTTTTACAATATCCTGCGCATGAAAATGACCAGTAAAAACAAAATTGAGACCTAAATTCGCCAACTGGGCGGATACCATGTTCCAGTCATCAATTACATATTCGCCAAACAGCGCCTTTTCACCAATAAAATGCTCTGCTATTCCATGATGCATCATCCCCAATACCCTGATGTTCTTCTTTTTCGCTTCCAACAGCCGGTCTTTAATCCAGGTAAGTGTTGCATCGCTGAATTTCCCAGATATAATAGGCGTAGTTGTGTTGTTTTTATATAAGCAAGCATCCATTGATAATATCCATGTTCCCTTAACTGGCTCCGCAACATAGCTTAGCGAATTTGGATCGATGTATAATGCATCATTATAGCCAAACTCAGCGTACATTTGTTTAAATTCTTCAGGTGTAATCGTAGTTACAGGCGTAGCGATATCGCCATCGAAGCTCTTTGCATCGGGATTGTTGATATCGTGATTACCAGGACAAACAAATACCTTAATGTTTGCCTGCTTTAGCAACTTCAAATAGTTCACAACTTCCAAATGACCAACCTTTTCGCCATCCTTGGTTAAGTCTCCGGAGATCAGAACAAACTTAGGCTTTTCCGCTTTAATCATATTTATTGCAGAGGTAAGAATAGCCCCACTTTCGATCAACAACTTCCTGTCTTGCGACAAATAAGTTTGAAATGCAGTGCCATCGTTAAGCAATAATTGAGGACTGAAGTAATGTAGATCGGACATTACACAGAACTTAGTTACATTACAGTTTCCATTGCCCGGATTATACTCAGGAATATAATCGGGAAAATTTTGGCAGGCCACAAATATCAGCATAACTGATATTAAAGAATACGCGAAATATTTAAGCATTCTTCTCCTCATGACTTTGGATTTATATTGATTAGGAAACGAAATTTACAAAATCCAACAAGGAGAGTCCAGCGAAAAATGACAAAATGCCGCTGACAAACAATGGGTTTATCAATTTAGCATATTACCGATGATAAACGAGGTATGATATGATTAGTGGAATGTTATTGCAATAAAGAAAGCAGATGAGCCTCCTCCTGAGAAAAAGAAATAGGATATTGGTCTTGTAAAAGCTTTATTTTATTTAGGGTTTGCTTAACGAAAGTCTTATACTGCACTGTTTGTGGGTTAAAGGGCCTGTGACTACATGCCGATACTACTTTTTCAACCTCTTTCATTAGGTTCAACGTATCACCATCCATAAATACATCCTTAAACCGGTCCCATATATAATTAATGGCTACTTTGTTGGGATGCAGCATATCTTCCTCGTAGAAGCGGTAATCACGTAGGTCGTCCATTATAATTTCGTAAGAAGGGAAATACGATGTATGAGGGAAATCTTTAACAATCTGGTCAATGGCAAGAAGCAAAATGGCTTTACTGAGTTGGTTTTCGTGTGCACCGTCTTTCCAATGCCTTACAGGACTTACGGTGAAGATGATATTCAAGTGGGGATTGACTCTATACAGCTGTTCTAGAAGAATGTGATAATCTGCAACAATCTCGGTTACTGTTAAGCGCTTTCTATCAAAGTTGGATGCCGGCAATTTGTGGCAATTCGCAACAATATTGCCATCTTGTTTTTTCGAATAAACGTAGGATGTGCCAAAAGTAATAAAAAGAAAGCCAGCTTTAGAAAGGAACTGAGAAGAGTGCTCAAACCGTTCATTAATCTTCTGAAGGCATGTAGCAGCACCTACATCCGAAAACCGGCTGTGGTGATCGAAACTACTCCATACTCCTTCGTAATTGAAGAGTTCATCGGTTGTATACGGCTTATGTTCTATTAACCTACTCAATACTAGCTTTACCGACAATGGATTATAAACAATGCCGAATGGATTATTATCCGTTGAAAATTTCGCTTCAGCCACTTTGTTTCCAATATTCTCAGAAAAGCAGGATCCGATAAACATGACCGGCGAATGATACGAAATTTTTTGGGTGTGAGAAGCTACAGGTATCTGGGTTCTAAAAAGTTCCATATTTATTGTTCTGCAGAAGAAAGGCCTTCAATCCAGTGCAAAATATACCGAAAAACTTCGTCTTTTTCAATTTCATGATGCAGTTCGTGATAAGCTCCCTTCCACAGTTTTAATGTGGTTTTATCGCTCGTGTAGTTTTCAAATTCAGTAGTTGCGCGGCACGACGTAATCTTGTCGCCCGTACCATGCATCAATAGCAATGGCAAATTAATTTTATGTTTATTCTGCAGGATAAACTCACCGGATTCATTGATACTAAAGAAAAGTTTCGGCGTAATACGTGGATGAATTAAAGGATCATGCTGATACAGCTTTACTTCAGCAGGATCGTGCGAAATATACTTGGCAAAAACCCTGTTTGACAAAGGAATTCTGGGAGAAAAACGCTTCATAAATTCAGCCAACTTCAAAACAAAACCCGCTGGTGGACTAAACAACCGTAACCAGGGCGAAGTAGAAATCACACCTGATATATTGGGCTTGCAATCGATGGTATACTTTAATACCAGGTTTCCACCCATGCTGTGACCATATAAAATCTTGGGAATAAAAGGATATTGCCGGTGTGCATAAGTCAAAAGGTTATGAATATCGGAGGTAAACTCATCAATACTGCCATGCCCTCTTTGTCCCCCAGATTCACCATGGCCTCGCAGATCAATACCTATTACACCAATTCCTTCGTCGTTGAACTTGCCAGCCCAAGGTCTGTATCGAAGAATATGTTCGCCCAAACCATGAATTAACACAACCAGATAGCTCATTTTTTCAGGTATCCAACATACCATTTTTAACTGAATGCCACCAACACTTTCAATATAACCGAAAGATTCGTTGATTAGCGCTTCATCATTCGCTTTGTTTGCTCGTAATGCTTCCAAAATTGCCTAACAATTAAATGTTAATAAAAGTGTGTTAAAAAATAGTAAGATAATAACAAATTTTTAAGAAGAACGTTCAGCTTTGCTATTTGTTATTATCTTTTCTCAAAAACGCAACATTTCTGCTAATTCCGGAAAACTTCGATCGTTTAATGGCAGACTTTCGGAAAATCCGTTGATAGTCTTCCTCTTTCATGTTTTGCCATTGTTCAGGCGTTAAATCCCTTATTTCATCACGTAAATGAAACAACGGTTCATTGTGATGATGTGCTTTTGTATTCCAGGGGCAGACTTCCTGGCATATGTCACAGCCAAATACATAATTACTGAACTTCCCAGCTAATTGATCCGGAATTTCTCCTCTATTTTCAATGGTTTGATAGGATATGCATTTGTTACTATCGATTAAACGGCCATCTACAATAGCTTGTGTAGGACAGGCATCGATACATTTACGACAGGAGCCGCAGTAATCTTTCAATGGCTCATCGTAACTTAACTCCAATGAAGTGATGATTTCGGAAATGAACAGGAAAGACCCGTGTCTGCGCGAAATCAGACAGGTATTCTTACCAATCCATCCTAATCCGCTTTCCTGGGCCCATGCACGCTCAAGTACAGGCGCCGAATCTACAAATGAACGTTGAATTACATTTTCTGCACGGGAACGAATAAAAGCATCCAACGCATTTAGTTTATCCTTAATTACCTCATGATAATCGGTTCCGTAAGCATAGCGGGATATTTTATAGGTTGTTTGGCTTAACTGATCGGAAGTGTAATAGTTATACAATAAGGAAATAACAGTCTTTGTGCCTTCTACAAGCAGAGCAGGATCTAAACGTTTATCCACATTCCGGTCCATATATGCCATTGAGGCATGATAGCCATTGTCAATCCATTGCTCGTATTTAGGTTTAAGCTCTTCGAGAGACCTTACCGCGGCAAATCCACAAGCAGCAAAGCCTAGTCGCTGAGCTTCATCACGGATCTCATTGGTGAGGGTTTCGATATGATCTAATTCATACAAAGTTTACAGCAAGCCAAGTTCCAATAACGCTTCTTCGCTCATCAAGCCTTTATCCCAAGGTGGATCGAATGTTAACGAAATATTTACAGCCTTTACGCCTTCAATGGCTTCAACTTTTTGCTTTATCTCAAGCAATAATTCATCTGCCATAGGACAATTGGGTGCTGTAAGTGTCATTACAATATCAACCTGATTGTAATCGTCCACATCAATCTTATATATAAGGCCTAAATCGTATACATTCACAGGAATTTCAGGATCGTATGTGTTTTTCAATACATCCACTATATCCTTCTCTATCCTTAGCAAATCGGTTGCCATGTCTCTCCTCTTTTATATCTAAACAAATTTCCAACAAATAAGTTTGTAGTTGCTTGCTATTGCTGCGATAGCTTGGTATGGTAAGCCAATCCATACATCTTCATCTGCTTAACCATTGCCAGTAGGCCGTTGGAACGTGTTGGCGACAGGTTTTGGCGCAGACCAATCTGATCGATAAAATACAAATCGGCATTCATGATCTCATCGGGTTTCCGATTAGACAACACGCGTATAAGCAGTGCAATAATGCCTTTCGTTATAATGGCATCACTATCGGCTTTAAAGACAATGTTTCCATCATTCATGTCAGCTGAAAGCCAAACGCGTGATTGGCATCCACGTATTAAATTCTCCGGAACTTTCTGCTGATCATCTATTGGTTCAAGCTCTTTACTTATCTCAATGAGATAGTTGTACTTATCCATCCAATCGCCAAATAGCCCGAATTCTTCAATAATGCTTTCCTGTACTTCGTTAAGTGTCATATCTATTCAGTTGAAAGCGACAAAATTAATTAAAATCCTGCGAATTCTATTCCAACATTGATTTTGCCTTCAAAATTCCCTCCACCAGCCGGTCCACCTCTTCGAATGTATTGTAGAATACGAGCGATGCCCTGATGGTTCCTTCGATCTCATACCTGTCCATTAATGGCATTGCACAATGTGTACCTGTACGTACTGCAATCCCCATCTTGTCGAGAATCATACCCATATCGTAAGGGTGAATATTACCAACAAGAAACGAAAGTATAGATATTTTATTGGCTGCAGTTCCGTAAATACGCAGTCCATCTATTTCCGAAAGTCGCTTCGTGGCGTATTGCAAAAGTTCATTCTCGTATTTTGCAATATCTGCAAGGCCCAGTGAGTCCAGGTAATCTATAGCAGTTGCCATTCCTATGGCTCCAATATAGTTTGAAGTTCCAGCCTCAAATTTAAAGGGCAATTGATTATATATCGTCTTTTCGAATGTGACACATTCAACCATATCGCCTCCGCCCTGGCATGGAGGCATTTGGAATAATAGCTTTTCTTTACCATACAGTACGCCAATACCCGTAGGACCATATATTTTATGACCAGAGAATACATAAAAGTCGCAATCCAACTGTTGTACATCTACACGACCATGCTGAGCTCCCTGAGCTCCATCAATCAGCACATAGGCATTCACTGAATGGGCAAGATCGATAATCTCTTTAATTGGGTTGATTGTCCCTAATGCATTGGATACGTGGTTTACAGCCACAAGCTTTGTTTTCGACGAAAGCAATTTTTTGTATTCATCCATCAGCAATTCACCGGAATCGGAGAATGGAATTACACGAAGCTTAGCATTTTTGCGCTCGCAAAGCATTTGCCATGGAACAATATTGGAGTGGTGTTCAATTCCCGAAACAATAATTTCATCTCCGGACTTTATATACTGCTCGCCAAACGAAAAAGCAATGGTATTGATAGATCCGGTAGAGCCTGACGTAAAGATAATCTCCTGCGAATGCTCTGCATTAATGAATTGCTGAATCCGGCGACGTGCATTCTCATACATTTCGGTCATTTGTTCACTCAAAAAGTGAACGCCTCTATGTATAGAAGCATTTTTGCTGGCATGCAAATCGTTAATCACATCAATTACGGCCTTTGGCTTTTGGGTGGTTGCGCCATTGTCCATATAAACCAGGGGCTTACCGTAAACGGTTTGCGACAGAATCGGGAAATCACTCCGGATTTGCTGTATATTTTGCTTAATGTCCATTCAAAGTCTTTTATATTGTCTCTTCGAACAAATAGTATACCCAATATCGAAGAACAACGGTATATTTATCGGCAATTCATTGCACAATTATTGCAACGCGAGAGCTCTCCGCGAAGGCGTTTATCAATAAGCTCGTTCATGCGTATTTTCAGCGGATCGATCTTAATTTCAGATAAGACCTCATGCGCAAAGGCGTACATTAGCATAAGCCTCGACTCGCGTTCCGAAATACCTCTGGAACGGAGGTAAAACAAAGCCTCTTCGTCAATTTGTCCAACTGTTGCGCCATGGCTACATTTTACATCGTCAGCGTATATCTCCAACTGAGGTTTTCCAGCCATCTTGGCGTCATTGGTTAACAAAAGACTACTATTCTTCTGATAGGCCAATGTTTTCTGAGAATCGCGATCCACCAATATCCTGCCTGTAAAAGCGCCAGACGATTGTTCGTCCAGTATTCCCTTGTACAATTGATTGCTGTTACAATGAGGCTTGGCATGATCTATAAACACGTAATTATCTACATGTTGCGTTTTATCGGTAATAAATAACCCATAGGCATGGCACTCTGCGCCCTCTCCATCGAGCTTAATATTTAAATTGTTACGTACAAGCCCTCCATGAAGTGTAACCACCATAGACTGCACGCTGCTATTCGCCTGCTGATGAATAAATGTATGAGACACCTGTGTTGATGCATTATGCTCATTCTGTACCTTGAAATAATCAAACCGGGCGTTCTCTCCCACTTCAACTTCGGTTACAGAATTAGTAAGAAACTTAGGTTCACTAAGCGTATGATCGCAAACAACTACGCTAACGTCGCTTCCTTCCTCAAGAATAAATAAATTACGAGGCTGTACCATCAATTCTTCCTCAGAAAGCAGGACATTAATAAGCTGAATGGGCTTATCCAGTGTGGAACCTTTGGGGGCATAGAGGAAAAAGCCATCGTTGCTGAAGGCTGTGTTGATAGCCAAATAACTATCTGCCACAGAAGCCTGCTTAGCAAGGTGCTTCTCTACCAATTCTGGGTATTGTTTCAGTACAGCTGCTAAACTACCGTAAATAATGCCATTGGGAAGCTTTGTAATGGGAACACGCCAATTATAGTAAAATCCATTTAAAAGGATAACGATATGAGTGTCCAGCGAAGGAACATCGCATTTGAAAATTTCGCTTATGTCGAAACTGATAGGATTCGGCGAAAGGTTCTTCTTGTAACCATTGTTAAATAATGGTTCCAGGAAAGTATATTTGTACTTTTCGTCTTTCTTTGCAGGAAACCCGCTGTTGTTAAAGTACTGGATGGCATCATCGCGCAATTTGGCATAAAAATCGGGACTTCCGGCAATAAGTTTATCGCGGTTCGCCTCATACAACGACGAAAAAAGCTGTGTTGATTGGTTTGTATCCATAGCTATCAATTATTGCCCCACTTCAACACCGTTCAACTCAGGATTAATCTCTTTCTTAATCCAATCATATCCCTTTTCTTCCAACTCGTAAGCCAGTTCTTTGGTTCCGGATTTAACAATCCGTCCACCCATCAATACATGCACAAAGTCGGGAACAATGTAATCGAGCAAACGCTGATAGTGTGTGATAACTATGGTTGCATTGTCCTTATTTTTCAGCTTGTTTACGCCATTGGCAACAATGCGTAAAGCATCAATATCAAGACCAGAGTCGGTTTCATCAAGGATAGCCAGCTTTGGCTCAAGTAATGCCATCTGGAATATTTCGTTTTTCTTCTTTTCACCACCCGAAAAACCTTCGTTAACCGCACGGTTGGTAAGGTTCGAATCAATCTCTACCAGCTCTTTCTTCTCGCGCATTACTTTCAGGAAGTCGCCAGCCGACAACGGAGCCAAACCTTTAAACTTACGATGTTCGTTCACTGCGGTCTTAAGGAAATTAACCATGCTTACGCCTGGAATTTCAATAGGGTACTGGAAGCTAAGGAATATCCCCTTGCGTGCACGATCTTCGGGCGAAAGTTCAAGTAAATCCTCGCCTATATAATTAATTTTACCATGTGTCACTTCTGCGTACTCGCGGCCTGTAAGTACAGACGCCAGGGTACTTTTGCCTGAACCGTTCGGACCCATTATTGCATGTACTTCTCCGGCCTTTACTTCGAGATTTATACCCTTTAATATCTCTTTCCCGTTTATGGCTGCTTTTAATTCTTTAATCTGTAACATTTGTTCTTCATTTATTATTAATTGGGGCTTTAAAAGGTGTAGAGGTTGTAAATGTTGTAGAACCTATATAACCTTTATAACTTTTACAACCCATCTTCTCTCTCATCCAACACTACCTTCCAGACTGATCTGTAATAATTTTTGTGCTTCAACAGCAAATTCCATGGGCAATTGGTTAATTACTTCGCGCGCATACCCATTAACAATAAGACCTACTGCATCCTCTGTACTTATACCACGCTGATTACAGTAAAATATCTGGTCTTCGCCAATCTTTGAAGTTGTCGCTTCATGCTCAACTTTGGCAGATTTGTTGTCCACTTCGATATAAGGGAATGTGTGTGCACCGCACTTACTGCCAAGCAATAAGGAGTCGCACTGAGAGAAGTTTCGCGCATTTTCTGCATTCTTCCCAACCTTAATCAATCCCCGATAGCTGTTGTTGCTCTTTCCGGCCGAAATACCCTTAGAAACCACACGGCTCCTGGTATTCTTACCAATGTGTATCATTTTTGTACCTGTATCGGCCTGTTGATAGTTATTGGTAACAGCAACCGAATAGAATTCGCCGTAAGAATTATCACCACGCAATATGCAACTGGGGTATTTCCAAGTAATTGCTGAACCTGTTTCTACCTGAGTCCATGAAATACGGGAGTTATCACCCTTACATATACCACGTTTGGTAACGAAATTGTAAATCCCACCCTTGCCGTTTTTATCTCCGGGATACCAATTCTGTACTGTGGAGTACTTTATTTCGGCATTATCTAATGCAACAAGCTCTACGACGGCGGCATGCAACTGATTTTCATCACGCATCGGGGCTGTACAACCTTCGAGGTATGAAACATAGGCGCTCTCATCGGCTATCAAAAGTGTTCTTTCGAACTGACCGGTATTGGCTGCATTGATGCGGAAGTATGTCGACAATTCCATGGGGCATCTCACGCCTTTAGGAATATAGCAAAACGAACCATCACTGAACACAGCAGAATTGAGGGTTGCAAAATAGTTATCAGTATAAGGAACTACAGAACCCAGGTATTTCTTAACCAGATCAGGATGCTCCTGTATGGCTTCGCTCATTGAACAAAAGATGATACCCAACTCGGCCAATGTATCCTTGAACGTTGTTTTTACTGAAACACTATCGATAACTGCATCAACTGCTACGCCAGCCAAATGCTTGCGTTCTTCAAGCGGAATACCTAATTTATCAAATGTTGCCAGCAGTTCGGGATCTACTTCATCAATGCTGGTGTATTTTGCATCCTGCTTAGGCGCTGCATAATAGATTATATCCTGGTAATTGATTTCAGGAATTTGCAGATGAGCCCATTTAGGCATTTTCATCGTTTGCCAATGCCTGAAAGCCTTTAACCGCCATTCTAACATAAAATCGGGCTCATTCTTCTTTTTGGAAATAAGCCTTACCACTTCCTCGTTGAGACCTTTAGGAATGGTCTCCGTATCAATGTCGGTAACAAATCCGTATTTATAATCGCTTGTAGTTAACCGACTTAATATATCATCATCATTTTCCTTCATAATGCTACAAAATTAAGTTGAAGATGTTTACTATATTCAACTTTTATTTATTTAGATTTATTCTAAATAATCGCAAAAATACAAAAATCATCCATACAATATGAAAATATATGAAAAAATTTGAAGCGATTTATTTCCCAATTTAAAATTGTTGGCTGTGCTATAAATTTCAATTTTCAGAAAATTAAGTAATTTCGCAGCCGTAATAAATTGGAATGAATGGAGAATTCAAAAAATACATTGACCCTTCTTAGCGAATTGGGAGAGTTTGGATTAATAGATCGCCTGACCAACAATATCCCTGTTTATCATAAAAGTACGGTTAAAGGCGTTGGGGATGACGCAGCAGTTCTTGATTACAACGGAACAAACCTCTTAGTTACCAGCGATATGCTGATGGAGGGCATACATTTTGATTTGGTATACACTCCGCTTAAGCATTTAGGCTACAAAGCAGCGGTTGTGAACTTCTCCGACATATTTGCAATGAATGCCAAACCCAGACAGCTCCTAATTTCTATCGCATTATCCAAAAAATTCACTATAGAAGCGCTGGATCAATTTTATGAAGGACTCCGACTGGCGTGCGAAACCTACGAGGTAGATCTGGTAGGCGGCGATACTTCGTCTTCGCTAACTGGTTTGGCGATAAGCATTACCGTTATTGGTGAAGCCGAAAAAGACAAAATTACATACCGCTCAGGTGCAAAGGATAACGACCTGATTTGCGTCTCGGGCGATCTTGGAGGCGCTTACATGGGCTTACAAATACTTGAACGCGAAAAGAATATTTACCAGGAAAGCAAAGGAGGACAACCTTCTCTGGACAATTATGAATATGTACTAAAGCGGCAGCTAAGGCCAGAAGCCAGAAAGGATATTGTTGATTTTTTCCATAAGAACAATATTCAGCCTACATCGATGATCGACATATCAGATGGCTTGTCGTCCGAGGTTTTGCATATATGCAAACAATCGAATGCAGGATGTAAACTCTATTCGCACAAGATACCTATAGACGATAATACCATTGATGCTTGCAAAGAGCTTAACATGGAACCGCTGATATGCGCGCTGAATGGAGGCGAAGATTATGAATTGTTGTTTACCCTTCCGATGGCGAACTTTGATATTATTGCAGCCCGCAACGATGTTTCTATAATTGGCCATATTACAGATAAAAGTGAAGGTTGTAATCTGGTAACTGAGCAAAATCAGCAGATACCTCTAATCGCACAAGGCTGGAACGCATACGGTAAATAATTTATACGGAAGATAATAGTACGGGACCGCACAAAGAATTACATTTACGTTTTAAAGAAATAACACCTACCGAAGGAGAGCTATGCAAAACGTGAGACTGGAAAAGATAAATGAGATAAAGCAACATATCAACACCCTTATTCTTCTGGATAAAGAAGCAAGCCTCGAAGTAAAAGGACTTACAGATGAAGAGCTGTATTATGTTCGAAAAGAATTCGACAATAAAAGCACACAAATCATCTTGAACCGTTACACCGAATGGGTGATTATTCAAACTTTTGATAAATCGAGGAAGACAAGCCAGACCAAGGAGCAACTCCGCAAAGATGGAGCCTCTGCAAGCAGGTACATCCGACAAACCAAAACTGAGGACGTTCAGATAATTGATTATTGCGGAAACCCTTCATTTATCAAAGCATTTGTAGAAGGTATTCTTCTGGGAAATTACCAGTTTAATAAATACCTGAAAGACCCTTCCGAAAAAGAAAGCAAATTGAAGACAATCTATGTATTGTCATTTGATATGATCCAAAAAGACTGGGAAGTGTTAAGTAATGTTATCCAAGCAGTTTATTATACGCGCGACCTGGTAAATGAACCACCTACAACGCTCACTGCTGTTACCCTGTCAGAAGAATTCACTAAACTTGCTAAAGATGCCGGACTTCAGATTGAGGTAATGGATAAAGCAAGAATAGAAGCATTACGCATGAATGGCCTTCTGGCAGTTAACCGGGGAAGCATTATTCCTCCAACTTTTACCGTACTTACTTGGAAGCCTGAAAAAGCAGGGAATTCAAAGCCAATTGTACTTGTAGGCAAGGGAATCGCATACGACACAGGGGGGTATAGCCTGAAACCTACGCCCGACAGTATGGATTCAATGAAGAGCGATATGGCGGGTGCTGCAACTGTGGCTTCGGTGATGTACGCTATCGCCAAAAACAATCTTCCAGTTTATTGTATGGCCTTAATCCCCTCAACCGACAACCACATCGGTGCTTCGGCTTACATGCCAGGGGATATCATTACGTATAGCGACGGCACCTCGGTTGAAGTAATGAATACCGATGCTGAAGGCCGCCTGATACTGGCCGATGCCCTGCTTTATGCAAAGCAACTGAATCCTGAATTACTGATAACCATTGCAACCCTTACAGGATCGGCACATAAGGCTATTGGAACTCAGGGAATGGTTGGAATGGGTAATCTGCCTGAAGAAACCATTCAAAAAATCATTCAGGCCGGAGATGAAGAATATGAGCGAATTGCGTTATTCCCTTTCTGGGACGAATACAAAGATTCACTTAAATCGGAAATTGCCGACCTTAAAAACATCGGAGGAGGCAATGCAGGCGCTATCACAGCAGGCAAATTCCTTGAACATTTTACCGATTACCCCTACTTTCATTTAGATATAGCAGGCGTTGCGTTCTTTTCGCGTGCCGACAATTACCGATTAGCAGGGGGTACAGGAATTGGCGTACGATTGTTGTACCATTTTCTCGAAAATTTTAGCAAATTGCGATAATTTATATTAGTACACTAAACTATGAAAGACACGAGCAGACTTAAAATAGGAATTACACAGGGCGACATAAACGGTATCAGCTACGAAGTTATACTCAAAACACTTACTGATAACCGGGTTTACGACAATTGCACCCCTATATTGTACGGTTCGCCTAAAGTTGTGGCCTATCATCGTAAAGCTTTGAACCTTCCCAATTTTACGTTTAATACCATCCGTACTGCTGAGGAAGCAGCTTACAAACGCCCCAACCTGATTAATGTACTCGACGACAATGTTCGTGTAGAGCTTGGTAAATCTACACCGCAAGCAGGCGAAGCCGCACTCATCAGTCTTAAAGCGGCTATCAAAGACTTGAAAGAAAACAAAATCGATGTCCTCGTTACAGCTCCTATCAATAAGAACAATATTCAATCGGAAGAATTTAATTTTGCAGGGCACACAAGCTACTTAAAACAGGAATTAGGCGCAAAGGAAGCACTAATGATCTTAGCCAGCCCTGTATTAAAGGTTGCATTGGTTACAGAGCATGTGACTGTATCTAAAATTGCTTCGCTCATTACGATTGAGAACATTCTTTCGAAGCTAAGGATACTCAATCAATCGCTTCTAGCAGATTTCTGTATCCGAAAACCACGTATTGCTGTACTTTCCTTAAACCCACATGCTGGAGATGAAGGATTGGTTGGGCGCGAAGAAATAGACATTATCATTCCTGCCCTCGAAAAAGCAAAAAACGAAGGAATTGTTGCTGTTGGCCCCTTTGCTGCCGATGGGTTCTTCGGATCCGATACCTTCAAAAAGTTCGATGCAGTGCTGGCTATGTATCACGATCAAGGCCTCGCTCCATTCAAAGCCTTAACTTTCGAGGATGGAGTTAATTACACAGCAGGGTTACCCTATGTAAGAACTTCCCCTGCACACGGAACTGCTTATGATTTGGTAGGTAAGGATGCTGCATCGGAAAATTCCTTCCGTCAGGCCATGTTTATGGCTTGCGATATTTACAAAAACCGCATGGAATATAAACATTTAACCAGCAATCCCATGAAAAGCTTTGAAATAGCAGAGGGTAAAGAAACTATCCAATAATAAAACACTGCCCTTTTTTCGAATATATAAATGCTTTTATACCAATAATTTCGTCAGACACTCTTTGTTTCTGATTTTTTGCGTATTTTAGTTCAGTTTTTGCTAACTATTCCTATGTACGAATTTATAGAAGGCTCCATTGCCGGGCTCACACCTGCATACGCAATAATCCAGACTGGTGGATTGGGTTACAATATCAACATTTCGTTGAATACATATACCCAAATAAGCGATTTTCAAAAGAATAACCCAACGGGCAAAGTTAAGCTTAACCTGCACATGGTGGTTCGTGAGGATGCCCATTTGCTATTTGGCTTCTTTACTGACCATGAGCGCAATTTATTCAGGTTACTCATTACCGTTTCTGGGATTGGAGCTAATACAGCTCGTATGATGCTCTCCTCTCTTAGTCCTGCCGAACTTCAGAAAGCTATTGCCGAAGGAAATGTATCGCAACTACAGGGTGTTAAAGGTATTGGATTGAAAACTGCACAGCGGGTAATTGTTGACTTAAAAGATAAAATAGGACAGGAAGGCCCGTTCAACGAAAAATTTTTACAGCCAAACAATACAATCAAAGAAGAAGCGTTATCAGCTTTAGTAACTTTGGGTTTCTCGAAACCAAGTGTCGAAAAAATGCTCGACAAACTATTAGCATCAAAGCCAGGATTGAGTGTTGAAGAACTAATAAAGCTCACGCTTAAAAATATTTAGTAAACCGTATTGCTGATAAAACATTGAACTATTCATTCTTTAAGCAACCAAGTCTTCCAAAGGTATTGAGCCTGTTGTGTGCCATCCTGGCCTTAACAGCGCAGTCCGCATTTGCTCAAAAGAACCCAAATGATTCGTTACATTACCCCTTAAAAGAGAATCGGTTACCTTATCAACAATCCTCAACGTACTTGGGACTGCAAGTTCCACCTCCTTCAAACCTTACCAAAACACTTGAATACGACCCCATTCGCAATGAATATGTTTTCAGGGAAAAGATAGGGCAAACGGATTACCGCCCCCCTTACACCATGGATTCGAAAGAATACCGGCAGTTCGAAATGAAAAACACGGTGCGCCGGAACTGGAACGACAAGGCAAAAGCTGAGCGTTCGAGCCCCACTCGTTCAGGCAGCGGCCTTAACCTTGGGGTAGAAGCGCTCGATAAGATTTTCGGTACCAATACCATTAACATTGTTCCTCAAGGCTCGGCTGAGCTCATTTTTGGTGTAAATACCTCCAAAATTCAAAATCCGAATATCAGCGAAAGGCTAAGAAAAACAACCACTTTCGACTTCCAGGAAAAAATTCAGATGAACATTACCGGCTCCATTGGCGATAAAATGAAAGTGGAAGTGAACTACAACACCGAAGCATCCTTCGATTTCGAAAATAAAACCAAGCTGGAATATACAGGAAAAGAAGATGAGATTATCAAGAAAATAGAAGCAGGTAACGTTTCACTTCCGCTCACAGGAACACTTATAACGGGTAGCCAGAGTCTTTTTGGCTTAAAAACAGAGCTTCAGTTCGGCAAACTTTATGTAACTACCGTACTTTCTCAACAAAAAGGAGAATCGTCGGTAGTTCAGGTTAAAGGCGGAGCCCAGGAAACTGAATTCGAAGTCCCTATTGATCAGTACGATGCCAATAAGCACTTCTTTCTATCGCAATATTTTCGCGATCATTATGAAACGGCACTGGCCAATCTCCCAATCATTAATTCCGAGATAACCATCACTAAAATAGAAGTTTGGGTAACGAATAAAGCAAATACCCAGACAGAAAACAGAAATATTGTTGCATTTCTTGACCTTGGTGAAGACTCTGTATTTAATAGAGTTAACGATTTCGCTTCCAATCATTTAACAAATAAGATTCCTTCCAACGAAGCCAACCAATTATATGCATACGCACAAAACCCTACTTATAATCGAGCCCGTGATATTACTAAAATAGCAGCATATTTTGACCAATTTAAAACGAATGGATTTGACCTCGCCCAGGATTACGAAAAAATTGAAAAAGCTCGTAAGCTAACCGATCGCGAATTTACATTTCACCCAAACCTGGGTTATATTTCTTTAAATTTTGCTTTAAATTCGGACGAAATACTTGCGGTTGCTTATGAATACACATACCAGGGCCAAACATACCGGGTTGGAGAACTCTCAACTTCTGGCATAACGTCTCCGAATGCACTGATAGCTAAATTGCTGAAAGGAACAAACTTCACACCCCGCCTTCCCAACTGGAAGTTGATGATGAAAAACGTCTATTCCATTAATGCTTACCAAATCAATAAGGAAAAGTTCCAGTTGCACGTGATGTATCAGGATGACAAGAAAGGAACCCCGATCAATTATATTCCTGAAGAACAAACCAAAGAAGACATTTTACTTAAGGTACTGAAACTGGATAATGTCAATTCGCAGCTCGACCCGTACCCCGACGGGACCTTCGACTTTATTGAAGGAGTAACTGTGAATTCCTCTAATGGACGAATTTACTTTCCTACGCTTGAACCTTTTGGTAAAACGCTCCGCACGTTCCTGCAAAAGAAAGGCGTATCTCAATCTGCTATTAAAAAGTACGTTTTCACCGAGTTGTATGATTCAACCCAAACCAAAGCCCGTCAGATTGCTGAAAAAAACAAATTTAAACTGCAAGGAAGGTATCAATCCTCAGGAGGCTCTGATATTCCGCTGAATGCATTGAATGTGCCACAGGGTTCGGTTGTTGTTACTGCTGCTGGACGTAAGCTTATCGAAAATATCGATTATACGGTTGATTACACACTTGGAAGGGTTAAAATACTCAATACAGGCTTGCTTGAATCGGGTACACCCATTCAAATCTCACTCGAAAGCAATTCTTTATTCAACTTTCAAACAAAAACGCTCGTCGGGACACACCTGGATTATCGTTTCTCCGACGATTTCAATATCGGCGCCACCGTAATGAACCTCACCGAACGTCCGCTCACGCAAAAGGTGAATATCGGCGATGAACCCATTTCAAATACCATATGGGGATTGAATGGTACATACACCACCAAGTCGCAGTTCTTAACAACACTTGTGGACAAGCTGCCATTCCTGCAAACTAAAGAACCATCATCGATTACCATCGACGGTGAATTTGCACAACTTATACCAGGCCATGCCAAAACAACAGATAAAACAGGAGCAGCCTATATCGACGATTTCGAAGGCAGCGAAACACCAATAGACCTAAAAACCTATTCTGCATGGACCCTGGCAAGTACGCCCAATGATCCGGTTCTTTTCCCGGAATCCACCCTACCAAATAGCTTAAATGTAGGTCGCAACAGGGCCAAACTCGCCTGGTATGTTATCGATCCCATCTTCACACGCATGTCATCGGCCACCCCTTCCAATATCAAGAATGATGAAGCTGGACGCAGAAATCATTTTGTCCGTGAAGTACTGGAAAAAGAAATCTTCAAGAATGTAGATAATGCAACAGGCATTGATACGTATCTTCCCATTCTGAACGTTGCATTTTACCCGAAGGAAAGAGGTCCTTACAACTTCGATCCTAAAAATGTTAACACTGACGGAACATTACTTAACCCACAGGACCGTTGGGGCGGTATTCAACGGTCGTTGCTTACCAACGATTTTGAAGCTGCCAACGTTGAATTCATTGAATTCTGGGTAATGGACCCGTTTGTTTATGATAAACAACATACAAACAAAGGTGGCTCTTTATACTTCGACCTGGGTAACGTTTCGGAAGACGTGCTGAAGGACTCCCGTAAAAGCTTTGAACAGGGATTGCCTACAACTGGTAAAATAACCGATGTGGATACAACCATATGGGGACGTGTTCCTTCCAAGCAGGCCATTAATAAAGCCTTTGCCACCGATGTCAATTCACGTAAATTCCAGGATGTGGGATTGGATGGACTCAATTCTGAAGAAGAAGGTAAGCACTTTGAAACATTTCTTGACTCGCTGGCAATTAAATTAACCCAAGGATCTTCAGCCTATGTAAAAGCACTTACTGACCCTGCCTCGGACGATTTTATGTATTTCCGTAGTGGAGCTTATGATCAGGCTGGAGCTGGCGTGCTGGAACGATATAAAAAATACAACGGGTTGGAAGGAAACTCTCCTGCGCTTGTTGATGCGAATAGCGATTATACACCTTCCAGCACCAGCAACCCCGACGACGAAGATATTAACGACGACTATACGCTAAACGAGAGCGAAAGCTTCTTTCAATACAAGGTGGATATTAAACCCGAAAAAATGAAAGTAGGAACCAACTTTGTAGTGGATAAGGTAAATGCTAATCCCGAAAATGGTGATGGAACCGAAGTAAACTGGTACCAGTTTCGGATTCCCATCTCCGAATTTCAAAAGAGCTTTGGCTCCATTCAGGATTTTAAATCCATCCGGTTTATGCGTATGTACCTTAAAGGGTTTCAGGATTCTGTTATACTCCGTTTTGCCCGTCTTGAACTGGTTCGTGGAGAATGGCGCAGGTACAATCTTTCTTTCCGTCAGGGTGGCGAAAGCATAACAACCCCTGAGGACAAAGATGTTTCATTCGAAATTTCGTCAGTAAATATTGAGGAAAACTCGATTAAAACGCCAGTAAACTATGTGTTACCTCCGGGCGTGGACCGTCAGGTAGATCCCCAAAACCCTCAGTTAACCGAATTGAACGAACAATCCATGGTACTGAAGGTAAAGGACCTGAACAATGGTGATGCACGTGCCGCTTACAAGAATACAAACCTTGATATCCGCCAGTACCGCCGTTTGAAAATGGATGTACATGCCGAAGAAATGATTGGAACTGTGCTAAATGACAAGGAATTAACCCTCTTTATCCGGTTGGGTTCCGATTACAAAAACAATTTTTATGAATACGAAATTCCTTTGAAATTAACGCCAACCGGCGTGACATATCACAACGACAACGAGAATGACCGGTATACCGTATGGCCCGAAGAAAACCGTATCGATATAGAATTAGAGGATTTCCAACGCATTAAACAGGCAAGAAACGATGAAATCCGCAATGGGTCAACATCCGTAACAGCCACAACCGTATTCCCTTATGTTATAGAAGGACGAAAAGGGAAATATTATATCAGTGGCTATCCGAACCTGAGTAACATTAAAACCATCATGATTGGTATCCGGTACCCCTATAACTCAGCTAATGCAGGGCATGCACGCTCTGCTGAAGTCTGGGTAAACGAACTCCGTTTAACCAATTTCAACGAACAGGGAGGTTGGGCTGCTAATTTAAGAGTATCTACAAAGCTTGCAGACTTTGGTACCGTATCGGTTGCAGGAAGTACAAGTAAACCCGGTTTCGGAAGTATTGAGAAGAAAGTAAATGAGCGAAGCAAAGAAGAAATTTATCAGTACGACGTAGCTTCAAACCTTGAACTCGGTAAGTTCTTCCCCGAAAAATCAGGAATACAGATACCTATGTACGTTGGTGTTTCTGAAACCTTTATTAATCCTCAATATAACCCGCTCGATCCTGATATAGAACTCAAGGCTTCGCTAAAAAACGCGAAGACCGATGCGGAGAGAGATTCTATCCGGCGCATTGTTCAGGATTACACCATTCGTAAGAGCCTTAACTTTACCAATGTTCGTAAAAATAAAATGGAAGGGAAACCACGTATTTACGACATTTCCAACTGGACTGCCAACTACGCATATAACGAAACCGATGCCCACAACATTAATATTGAGCGTAGTGTAGATAAACGCTACTCGGGAGGCATCATGTACAATTATACCATGCGACCTACCCCAATTGCTCCTTTCCAGAAAGCTAAACTGTTTAATGGTAAGGCTTTACGCTTAATTAAAGATTTCAATTTTAATTTGATCCCTTCTACACTGGGCTTCAGAACAGATATGAGCCGCAGTTATACAGAAACAAAACTGCGTAACGTAAACTATCCGGGAGTAAAGATGGAAACATCCGTAGATAAGGACTTCTTTTGGAACCGCTTCTACGATATAAGCTTTGACCTCACCCGATCCATTAAACTCGATTTTTCGGCAACCAACGTAGCCCGTATCGACGAGCCCCAGGGCATTGTTAACAACGACTTCAGAGACGAATACAAGCACTGGAAAGATTCGGTATGGAGCAATATAATGAACGGCGGCCGAACAACCCATTATAACCACGATTTACGCATTTCGTACAACGTGCCAATTAATAAGCTCCCCATGTTAGATTGGACCTCGGCCAACGTAAATTACAACGCAACATATGATTGGGATGTAGCTCCGATTACAAGAAAGGCCGAATTAAACATAGGAAACACCATCGTCAACTCTGGGACCCTTAACACCACAGGCCAGTTGAATTTACTAACCCTTTACAACAAAATTCCTTATTTCAGACGAATCAATCAGCCACCCGCTAAAAATCAAAAGAAGCAAACTAAAAAAGTTAAGTTTGAAACAGACAAAACCAATCTGCGTGCAGGAAAGCCAAAAGCCATATCGCACAAACTGAATACCGAGGATATTTCGGTAAAAGTATATGCGGCCGATGGTAAGGAAATAAAAGGAACGCTTAAAGTGGTGAACGAAGACAAGGCCACCTTTACTACCGACAGCGCATATTCTGACGTAAGGATTGTTGTAGAAGGTAATGTTGCTGAGCGTCCCAACCCTATAACTATTGTTACCGACAATGCAATGCGCCTGATTCTTGGGGTTAAAAATATTTCTGTATCCTGGTCGAGCATGAAAGGCTCTACCATGCCCGGGTTCATGCCTAAAACAAAATTGATGGGTATGTCGGGCTCTTCCAGCAACTATGCGCCAGGCCTTGCATTTGTGTTCGGTATACAGGACAGGGATTTTGGCCAAAAAGCCATTGATAATAACTGGCTCACCACAAGTACAGCCCTGAACCAGCCATTTACCATGACATTGAGCGATAATGTATCCCTGCGCAGTACCATAGAGCCCGTGCGCGGATTCCGAATTGAATTAACGGCAAACCGGACCTATACAAGAACGGATAATTCCTATTACGACCGTAACACTAGTAGTTTCAGAAATCCCATGCGAAACGGGAATTTCAGCATGTCGTTCATTGCCATAGGTTCTGCATTCGAATCGTTAGGACCTGCTACAGAAAATTACCCGATACCCGTTTATACTAAATTCCTCGAAAACAGGGAAACCATAGCCCAAAGAATGGGAGACAGAATGGCTGTTTCCAGCAGGGACGCCGGAGACAAGTCGGATTACAACCCAGATAATCCCATGTTTATGCCAGCCGATGGTGGTAAAAACGGCTACAATCTTAATTCCCAGGAAGTGCTTGTACCTGCATTTATGGCCGCTTATGGAAACATTAGTCCTAAAAAAGTAACGCTTAATCGTTTCCCTTCGATTCTTAAGTTGATGCCTAACTGGAAAATTAATTTCGACGGGCTGTCCAAGATTCCCACTATTCAAAAGATTGCGCGCTCCGTAACCATCACCCACGCGTATAGAGCAAGTTACAATGTAGGTAGTTATGTATCAAACCCAAACTACAATTTAAATGACATAGAGCAGATGAGGGATTTACAACACAATTTCCTTCCAGAGCTTGATTTCTCTTCGGTTTCAATCAGAGAGCAGTTTTCTCCGCTCATAGGTATTGATATAACGCTTAAGAACAGTCTCTCCACAAAGTTCGAGATCAAGAAGGAACGGAATGTCATCCTCAGTCTTACCAACAATCAGCTGTCCGAAAGCATGTCGTATGAATACGTAGTTGGTGCCGGATACAAGATCAGCGATTTCAAACTATTGGTTAAATCAGCCGGCGGACAAAACTCGTTCAGCAGCGATCTGAACCTGAGAGCCAACCTTTCATTGCGTAACAACACCATGATCATCCGCCGTATATACGAAAATGACGCACAGGGCGCGCAAGGGCAAAAGGTTTTGACGATTCAGCTTTCGGCAGATTATATGCTGAGTGATAAATTCAACCTCCGTATGTTTTACGACAGGATTGTAAATACCCCATTTACCTCCTTATCCTACGCCACTGTTAACTCTAACTTCGGTTTTAGCTTGCGATTCAGCCTTACACAATAATTTTCCGTTTCGCTAAAATGTATTATTTTTGAAGCCTCAATAAGCTAACCTTAAAAAAATACAATATGACTATTCCTGAAAATTTAAAATACACAAAAGACCACGAATGGATTAAAGTAGAAGGCAACCAGGCCACAGTAGGTATTACAGACTTTGCACAAGGCGAGCTTGGCGATATCGTATTTATCGAAATTGAAACCATTGACGAAACCTTAGATAAAGAAGAAGTATTTGGCACAGTTGAAGCTGTGAAAACCGTATCGGACCTATTTATGCCTGTTTCCGGAAAGGTATTGGAAGTAAACGCAAAACTTGAAGATGCTCCCGAACTGGTAAACAAAGATCCTTATGGCGACGGATGGATGATTAAAATTTCGGTAAGCAACCCTGCTGAACTGGATTCGTTGTTAACACCTGCACAGTATAAAGAACTTATTAACGCATAGTTTTCCCGGACAATTAGTCCGGAAAGGACAACAAAAAACCACAAAGGCTTTCGCTCTTTGTGGTTTTTTTTGACAGATAATACCCTTTATTCACTCTCAACTTTCTCGGGTTGGCATTTTAGCTGTTCGCCTATTTTCCTTCCAAATTCATGATATTCGGATGCCTTGCCGTCGTGCGGATAAAACTTGGCAGAAAGGCCTTCAAATGCCTCCCCGAGAAAGTTGAGAGTGAATAAAGGGTATTATCTGTCAAAAAAAACCACAAAGAGCGAAAGCCTTTGTGGTTTTT
>DATALJ010000104.1:0-2311 GCA_036261135.1 Bacteroidales bacterium | reverse complement strand
ACTGACTGTTATCGGGATCATTTCTTTGGGATCTTTTAAACCGTATAATACCCTTTTATCTCGGAAATGGATATGGTCTGCCCTTCTTTAAGTGCTGAAGGTACGACCTGAAAATTTCCTGTCAACTGAGCTGTAAATATTGTTCCAAAAAACAATCCGGCTGCAATTACAAGCATAGCAAGCGGATAAACCTTTTTTCCGGCAGTTTTTACTTCAAGCGCGCCTTTCTTCGGGCATGCAAGAACACACTCATTACAGCTTATGCATTCCGCGCTCGTTATTTTGCCAGCCTTTTCAACGCTGATATTGACCGGGCAAGCCTTATTGCACATTTTACAATGTGTGCACAGACTATCATTTCGTTCAATTTTCGTAGGGCTAATCTTTCCGATGATTCCGTATAAGGCGCCGGCAGGGCAAAGGTATTTGCAGAAGAACCGGTCGTAAACGAAAGATCCCAGGACTGTAACCGCCAGTAATATAAATCCGACTATTGCAAGTGGATCCTCCTGTATGGAACCGGAAAAAGCCGTTATATGCGAATATGCCGAATAAGGGTCAAAAGGCGCCATCCACAGCGTTCCATAATACCAGGCCATTACTATAGTCAGTAATAGAATGACATATTTCAAGTATCTTAACGGTTTGTCAATCCCGATTGGGACAGTAAAACGCTTTCCGAATATTTTTCGTCCCAATCCGGCAAACAATTCCTGTAATGCTCCAAAAGGGCAAAGCAAGCCGCAAAAGCTCCGGCGGAACAGGATTGCCAGTACTATAGTCAGAACCAGCAATATTACGGTACCGGAATAGATTTTCTTTATGAAGCCCCCCGTAAAAAGCAGTGTATACAAGCTTTCCAGCGCGCCGAAGGGACATAAAGCGTGTACCGAGGCGGCTTTCTCTCCTCCCAGGATCTGATGCATATATGCTTCGTAAGTTATATATAGCAATAGAACTATAAGGACAATTTTTCTCAGTAACTTCGCAATTTTAGCATTTTTCATAAATACACCTATTTCCCCATGTAGTCTTCACCATAAATTAATGTAATGAAATAACATTATCCACCTACATAACAATGCCTGTTGCCAAAAGAACAAAATTACTTTTCTTCCGACAACAGGCACTTTGATTGCCGCAGTTATCTACCTGTTAAAACCGCGGCCCATCATTCCCCGGCCCGCTCCTCTGCCTGCTCCCATGCCAAGTCCGCTGCCATTGCCGGTGCCGCAGCCTCCTGCTCCGTATCCGGCGCCACACCCGGCACCAAGGCCGGCTTTACCCGTACCATCGCATACTGCCTGGTTTGACTTGAGTGTGTTGTATATCGTGTCGGCTCTTTCCTGTGTCAGCGTTCCGTTCTTAACCCTTTCGTCCAACAATACTTTCTTCTGTTCAAGGATCTGAGTTTTGAATTCTTCAAGCTTCCCCGCATCATTTGCAATAGTGCCGTAAGTTTTACCTGCAGTCCTTTCAGCATTGACCTCATCTGTTGTTTTGCCTGTAAGTCCCGACACAATTTCAGCAGGTGTTTTGTAGGTTGCCGCAAAAGCGGTACCGACAGTACCCAGCACAAAAATTGCGGCCACTATGGCCGTAACTTTTTTAAACTTCTTAATACCCTTCATAAATTTCACGCTCCTTAAGTAAATGAATTTTAGGTTTATCCTATAATTCGATTATATAAGGCAGTTGTGATAGAAGTTTGATATATAAATAAAAGAATGATGAAATCAGAAACCTATCAGCCGCATATTTTCAATTCAAACCAGAAGGTCGTGCCCAAACCAGGCTGACTGTCTATACCGAACGAGGTTTTATGCGCATCAAGAATACTCTTTACAATAGAAAGGCCAAGCCCGGTGCCTGCTCTTTTTCTTTTTCCGGATTTATCAGCCTTGTAAAAACGGTCCCATATATACTGCAATTCGTCATGCGGTATACCCTCCCCCGAGTCGGCAACCTCAATTCTGACCCTATCCCCCGCTTCCATAGCTTTAATGTGGATGGTGCTTCCCTCAGGTGAATGATTAAATGCATTATTGACAAGGTTGTACATTACCTGCTCTATCCTTGCCTCGTCGCCTTCCACATAAATATCAGGCGTATTATCAAGCATTATACCGACGCCTGTACTTTCACTGAGAATTTCATATTTTTTGACCAGACCTTTCAGCATTTCGCCTATCCTTATGCGCTGCAGCTTTAAATCGGTATACCCGGCCTGCATTTGTGAAAGGTTTAGTATATCCTCAACAATACCGCTAAGCCGGTCGCTCTCCTCAATAATAATATTGAGCTGCTTTTC
>DATALJ010000102.1:0-42808 GCA_036261135.1 Bacteroidales bacterium | reverse complement strand
GCGGCATTCGAGATTCTTGGCAAATACTTCGGCATGCTCTGTATTCTTGCAGGCAACAGTGAGATAGGAAAGACGCTCAAGCGCAACCTCCTCGGCATGACAGGGACCTGATACCACGCCCAACTGATCGAACGGAACATTGTAATGCCTGTTAAAATACTCAGCAATGGTTAAATTGCTAATGGGAATAATACCTTTTATAGCCGATAGCACAAATTTATTTTTGAAATCGCCCTTAAACGGCTCCATCCATAACCCAAGAAATGCTGAAGGTACTACAAACAGCAATACATCAGTTTTTTCTACAAATTCATTGATATCGTCGAAAATATTCAACTTTTCGGTTTCGAACATTACCGAACTCAGGTAACTGGGATTGTGCTTGAACTTTGTCACATGCTCTCTGATCTCAGGCTCGCGGATATACCAGTTTAGCCCGTTAATATTATTCAAAAGCACTTTTACTAAGGCTGTAGCCCAACTACCGCTTCCTATTACTCCAACTCTGGATTTTTCGTTCATTAGTTGTATTTTAAAATAAAAGCCATTGACAAAAGTCAATAACTTATATCATCATTTCAAAATGTTATTATGACCATCCATTCAACATGCTCAGGAAGCTCCTTTTTGACGCCAAGCTCAGGCTTACCATTCATCGGCACACTGGCATATTGACCCATTGTCAAGCCAGCCAATTCTTCACATCATCCATTGTGGGATTAGCAAGACCCAGTTTATTCTTCTTGTTATAACCACAAAGATCGTTAAAAAGTTTTCCTGCACTGGCTTGTTTTAAAGCATCCACTTTGGTAAAGCCCATTTTCTGCATCACCGGTACCCAATCAGCAGGGATTCCCATTGCAGTATACGCTTCTTCCTTATCAGCTACTGCTTTCTTTTCAGGGCGCATTTGCGGAAAGAAAAGAACATCCTGAATCGAAGGCTGATTGGTCATGATCATAGTTAATCTGTCAATCCCGATACCCATCCCCGATGTAGGCGGCATACCATATTCCAGAGCACGAACAAAGTCGAGATCGATGAACATGGCCTCATCATCGCCTTTCTCGGAAAGTAGCATCTGATCTTTAAAGCGTTCGTATTGATCGATCGGATCGTTAAGCTCTGTATATGCGTTGCAAAGCTCCTTGCCGTTAACCATCAGTTCAAAACGTTCGGTTAATTCGGGGTTATCGCGGTGCTTTTTGCACAAAGGCGACATTTCAACGGGATAATCGGTAATAAACGTAGGCTGAATATAGTTTCCTTCGCACTTTTCGCCAAATATCTCGTCGATAAGCTTGCCTTTACCCATGGTTGGATCCGTTTCTATGCCAAGTTTCTTACAAACATCGCGCAAAGCATTTTCGTCCATTCCGGTTATGTCCATTCCAGTGAATTCCTTGATAGCTCCTGTCATGGTAACCCGCTTAAACGGACGTTTGAAGTCAATGACCTTGTCGCCAAAAGGAACCTGCGTAGTTCCATGCAAAGCAAGCGCTACTTTTTCGATCATCTCTTCGGTGAAATCCATCATCCAGTTGTAATCCTTATAAGCCACGTAAATTTCCATTACAGTGAACTCAGGATTGTGGGTACGGTCCATTCCCTCGTTACGGAAGTCCTTGGCGAATTCGTAAACACCGTCAAAACCACCAACAATAAGCCTCTTCAGGTACAATTCGTTGGCAATACGCAAATACAGTGGAATATCTAATGCATTATGGTGTGTAATAAAGGGGCGAGCAGTTGCTCCTCCGGGTATAGCCTGTAAAATTGGCGTTTCAACTTCGAGATAGCCTTTCGAGTTGAACAAATCACGCATGGTATTTATTATTTTCGAACGTTTAATAAATACATCCTTAACCTGTGGATTAACTACCAGATCGACATACCGTTGACGGTAGCGCTGTTCCGGATCTGTAAAGGCATCGAATACCTGACCGTCCTTCTCTTTAACAATGGGTAATGGTTTAAGCGATTTGCTCAGCAATTTCAACTCCTTCACGTGAATGGAGGTTTCGCCCATTTTTGTGATGAATACGAAGCCTTTCACACCCACAAAGTCGCCAATGTCAAGCGATTTTTTAAATACGGTATTGTATAAGGTTTTATCTTCTCCGGGACATATTTCGTCGCGTGTAACATAAAGCTGAATGCGGCCTTTCTCATCCTGTAATTCGGCAAATGAAGCGCTGCCCATAATACGGCGGCTCATGATACGCCCTGCTAAGGATATTTCCTGATAATTGTTTAACTCAGGTTTATAATTTGCAAGAATTTCGGCTGTATTAACATTTACTTCAAAACCTTCGGCTGGATAGGGTTCAATACCCAAATTTCTCAATTCAGTTACCGCATTTCTGCGAAAAACTTCCTGATCGCTTAAATCAAATGGATACATATTAAAAAAATTTTGGCAAAGATAAGATTTCTTTTCCAAGATATGGTGCAGAAATATTTTAAGCACCGAGCCGGAAGAAAAAACCTCAACTTTTGACCGTCTAATTTGTTATTTTTACTGCATGAAAGAACAAGGTAAATATCTGCGCAAGCCAGAATGGCTTAAAATACGGCTACCCAGGGGTGAAGAATTTGCAAAGGTAAATGGATTGGTGAAAAAATACCACTTGAATACGATTTGCACCAGCGGAAACTGCCCAAACCACGCCGATTGTTGGGAACGCGGAACGGCAACACTGATGATCCTTGGCGACATTTGCACAAGGGCTTGCAAATTCTGCAATGTAACTACAGGAAAGCCATTGCCTTTAGATTGGAGCGAACCATTCAAGGTTGCACAAACTGTTAAGGAGCTAAACCTTAAACACTGCGTACTTACATCGGTTGACAGGGATGATCTTCCCGATGGCGGCGCCGAAGTTTGGGCTGAGACCATCCGGCAAATCAAAAAGCTCAATCCGTCTACTACGATCGAAACCCTTATTCCTGATTTTGATGGGAATATGGCACATATACATAAAATCATCGATGCTCGTCCTGAAGTGATCTCTCATAACCTTGAAACTGTAAGGCGCTTAACACCTATGATCCGTAGCAGGGCAAAATACGACACCAGTTTAAAGGTTTTACAATATATCGCACAATCCGGGCTTACCGCGAAGTCTGGCATTATGCTGGGCTTGGGCGAGGAAGAAGTTGAAATATATGAAACCATGGACGATCTGCTTGCTGTAGGCTGTAAGGTGTTTACCATTGGGCAATACTTACAACCTACGCGTAACAATTTTCCTGTACAGGCATACGTTACACCCGAAAAATTCGAGATGTACGGAAGGATTGGTCTCGAAAAAGGTTTCCGGTTCATCGAAAGCGCACCACTGGTAAGGTCTTCGTTCCATGCAGAGCGACATGCCCCGCCAAGGATAAATGCCGGAAATTTGAAGATTTGAAAATGGGGCGATGTGCCAATGTGCCAATGTAACAATCTGGAATATAAATAAAACCATTATGCTCAACTTGGAATTTATTGATTTAGGAATTAAAGATTACAAAGAAACCTGGGATTTACAGGAAGAAACACTGAAGAAAGCAACCAACCTAAAGAATGATCCAGCATCCGCTGAATTTGGCGGATACCTTTATTTTGTGGAGCATCCGCATGTTTATACGCTTGGCAAAAGCGGAGAAACAAACAACCTCTTAATAAGTGCTCCATTTCTGAAACAGATAAATGCCACCTATTACGAAATCAATCGTGGTGGGGATATTACTTACCATGGCCCCGGACAAATAGTCGGGTACCCGATTATCGACCTCGATAAATTCAAAATGGGCGTAAAAGAATACGTGCATAAACTCGAAGAAGCCATTATCCTCACCTTAAAGGACTATGGCATCGAGTCCTCGAGAATGGAAGGTGCTACTGGGGTTTGGCTCGACGTTGGTACTCCAAAAGCTCGAAAAATATGCGCTATAGGCGTACGTGTAAGCCGATCAATTACCATGCACGGCTTTGCATTCAATGTTAATACGGATTTACAGTATTTCAGCTATATTAATCCATGTGGGTTTCAGGATAAAGGCGTAACCTCGCTGGAAAAGGAATTGAAGGTAAAGCAGGATTTTGAAATGGTGAAAATGAAGGTTCGTCAGAAATTGTCGGAGGTTTTTGGTGCCAAAATCTAAAGCTATAATAATAGGGGGTGCTAGCCCTGAATTTTTCTTAGAGACAGGCAGGAATCCGTTATAATTACCTATCATTGCGGCGAAGGCCTCGCTGAAAGCAATCCGTTTACTACGCGGAGTTTAGGCTTATTGTTTCAATGTGTACTCCGTAGCCCAGGGATTCCGGCCTCCGCCGGAATGACATACCTATTTGAACAACATACATACTGAATGATTACATTTTCCTACCTTTTACTCAAAAATTCTTCCAGAATATCCTTTAAATCCGGTTTTCCGATCTCCTGCAAATCATAATACACGCGGGTTGTTGGCTTGTTAATCTTGATAATGCGGTTCAAGTCGATAGGAGTGCCTATAATTACCGCATCGCATTCGGTATTATTGATGGTAGTTTCCAGGTCGCGAAGTTGCTGTTCGCCGTAACCCATTGCAGGAAGAAGGGTTCCAATATTCGGATAATTGTTAAACGTATCTTTCAGCTTTCCTACAATATACGGGCGTGGATCAACCAACTCCAATGCACCGAACTTACGAGCAGCAACCGTACCTGCGCCTATTTTCATTTCACCATGGGTAAGTGTAGGGCCATCTTCAACAACCAATACCCGTTTGCCTCTTACCAATTCAGGGTTTTCGATGCGGATGGGAGATGCACCATCAATTACCAGGGCTTTGGGGTTTACCTTCTCTATATTTTCACGTACCGTGTTGATGTTCTCAATACTTGCAGAGTCTATTTTATTGATAATAACCACGTCGGCCATGCGTAATGTTACTTCGCCAGGATAATACGACAATTCGTGACCTGCACGATGCGGATCGGTTACCGTAACCATGAGGTCGGGTTTATAAAATGGGAAATCGTTATTGCCACCATCCCACAGGATAATGTCGCATCCATCGGGATCATTTTCTGCGGCTCTCAAAATAGCCTCGTAATCAACCCCCGCATAAATAACATTTCCACGAACAACATGGGGCTCGTATTCCTCCATTTCCTCGATGGTACAATTATTTTTAGCTAAATCGTCGACGGTAGCGAACCGCTGAACTTTTTGCTTTACCAAATCGCCATATGGCATAGGATGGCGAACGGCCACAACTTTTAGTCCTTTCTCCATCAATATTTCAATAATGCGGCGCGAAGTTTGGCTTTTCCCGCAACCTGTGCGTATTGCCCCAACGGCAATTACAGGTTTGGTGCTGGGGAGCATCGTATCTCGTGGGCCGAGTATAATAAAGCTAGCCCCTGCAGCATTTACTATAGCCGAAATGCTCATTACCTTCTGGTACGAAACGTCGCTATAGGAGAAAACGCAATAATCGATCTGATATTTCCGGATTAATGCGGGTAATTCCTTTTCGGCATAGATTGGAATCCCATCCGGATAGCCCGTACCCGCCAACTCAGCAGGGTATTTACGTCCGTCAATATCGGGTATTTGCGCTGCAGTAAAAGCTACAACCTTGTAAGCCTCATTGTTTCTGAAATACACGTTGAAATTATGAAAATCGCGTCCCGCAGCTCCTATTATTATAACATTCCATGTTTTCATATGCATCGGTTTTCAATAAATTTAAACTTTTTATTGATGCTAAACACATAAAATCAACATGTTAAAATATGATAAAAATCAAGCATGTAAATAATTCGTTTAAATTCTGTATATTAAGGGGAAATTTCAAGGAAATATTTAAAAACGAGAACAAAACCAACAATTCTTGGCAGTGCCACTTTTTTTAGATATACTTGTAAATAAAGGAACCGATTTTATGCTATTATGAATTTTCTGGCACATACCTATTTATCGGGCGAAAACAGCCTTATCCGCATTGGAAACTTTATGGGCGACTGGATTAAGGGAAATGAATTCAAGAAATTCCCCGAAGACATCCAAAAGGGAGTATTGCTGCATCGTAGCATCGATTATTATACCGACAACCACCCCATAGTAAAGCAAAGCAAAAACCGGTTCAGCGAGAAATACCATAAATACTCAGGAATTCTTATCGACATCTACTACGATCATTTCCTGGCAAAGGAATGGGAAGTTTTCTCAACAGTTCCTTACAACGAATATCTCCTAACTTTAAAAGAAGGACTTCTGAAGGATATGGTCCATTTCTCGGACGAAATACAGGAATTCATACCCCGTTTTATGGACCACGGATGGATGAATTCGTACCCAACCCTTCATGGCATAGAAAATGTGCTAACCGGAATGGTGAAGCATACCTCGCTGCCCGATAAAACGGACGATGCCATTAAAATCTTCGAAATGTACTACAACAACTTCCGTGAAGAATTTTATGATTATTTCCCACAATTAGTGGATTACATCGAAGATCGGTTCGGCATTTCCGTCAAACACCAGATGGGGAATAAAAAATAACTATCTCAGAAGCTCGAACCGGCTGGCATCAAACCTGATCAGAATAAACAGAAGAATGGTAAATGCCCACAAAGAAGACCCTCCGTAGCTGAAGAACGGAAGCGGAATACCAATTACAGGAAGTAAGCCTATTGTCATCCCAATATTGATGGTAAAATGAAAGAACAAGATGGATGCAACACTGTATCCGTATATTCTACTGAATAGCGATCGCTGTCGTTCGGCCAATATAAGCACTCGGATAATGAGTAATACAAACAAGCCTATAACAACTCCTGTTCCTAGAAATCCCCACTCCTCGCCTACCGTGCAGAAGATAAAGTCGGTGGTTTGTTCAGGAACAAAGTTATATTTGGTTTGGGTTCCCTGCAAGAAGCCCTTTCCGGCAAAGCCACCTGAGCCAATGGCAATCATACTCTGATTTACATTGTAACCCATTCCCAAAGGATCCGATTCTATACCCAGGAGAATATGCATACGGCGTTGCTGATGAGGTTCCAGAAGCTTATTAAACACGTAATCGACCGAAGAAGTAAACAATATCGATCCGATGATTATTGGAACAAACGTTGTTACATGTTTTATACGCCTGAAAAAGATGGTTACAACCAAAAAACCGATGCCAGAAACAATAAACGCTGCAGCAAGGATATAGTAAAGTTCAAGCTTTTTACCGGCAATACTCGAAACACCCCAGGTAAGAGCGGCTATTACACCAAATGCAAGCAATCCAATAACCGTTTCCTTATAATTTTTGCTAAAAAGCATGTAAATAAGAAATCCCAGAGATATGATGCCCACAACGATGGCCAATTTCGAGACTAGTAATGATATAAAAAACAACGCTGCCAACAGGACGCCAAAAATAAGAACGCTGCCAGGCAAACCTTCGCGATACAAAACCAGCGAGAATGAAAGGAAAACAAGGATGGATCCCGCGTCGGGCTGCAAAGCAATAAGCACAATGGGGATAAACAGGATAACACAAACCACCATCAATGTTTTCAAGCTATTAATTTTAACGTTATAGCCGCTCATGTACTTAGCTATAGCCAGTGCACACGCTACTTTCGAGAATTCAGCAGGTTGAAGCCCAAACGGCCCAATGTTTATCCAGGCTTTAGCGCCATTTATTTCCTTACCAATTACCAAAACCAGTAACAACAAGAGCAGCGAAAGCCCATAAAGGATGTACGCAAAGAATGTATAAAACTTTGTATCGATAAGAAGGATGATGGTGCCAATAAGAAATGCGAATGTGATCCATAGCATCTGATTGCCATATCGCATCTGAAAATCAAAGATACTTTTATGTTCTTCGTTGTAAACTGCGGCATAGATATTAATCCAGCCAAGAATTACAAGCGCTACGTAGACTGCAATAGTTAACCAGTCCACATTGATCGCGGTTCTATTGTTTGGATTCATATGCACCGGGTTTAAATTTGATCATGTTTTCTTCTACCCATTTACGTTTTGGAGCAATGGTATCGGTAAGGTATTTTTCAATCATAAGACTGGAAACAGGAGCTGCCCACGACGAACCAAAGCCTGCATTTTCTACATAAGCGGCAATAGCTATTTTAGGATTATCCATAGGGGCAAATGCAATAAATACAGAGTGATCCTTACCGTGAGGATTCTGTGCAGTACCTGTTTTGCCGCAGATGATAATGCTATCGAGTTTAACGGTAGTCCATGCGGCTGTTCCTCCAGGCATATTCACGGTACCATACATACCCCGAACCATTACATCGTATATTGATTGGTCAAACGGCGTTACGTGCTTAGTTGTAAATTTAGGATCGATGTGTTCCTTCCCTTTTACTGCTTTTACAAGATGTGGAGTATAGTAATATCCACGGTTCGCAAATATAGCAGCCATATTGGCCATTTGCAGCGGAGTAATACCAAGTTCGGCCTGCCCAATAGCCAGTGAGATAATTGTTGAAGAGCGCCACCTGCCCGCTCCAAAGAACTTATCGTAATAAGCTGCAGAGGGCACATTTCCATTCAGTTCATGGGGAACGTCACAATCTAGTCTTTTCCCGAAACCCATGCTCATCACATAATCGCGCCATGAGTTGTATGCCTCGAAGGTAGAGGAGTACTTCCGATTATCGATAATCGAACGGAAAACGTAGCAAAAGTAAACGTTGCAAGACCCCGATATAGCATGTTCCAGGTTAATGGTTCCATGATGGTGAGTACATGCCAGTGGTTTTTTGCCGCCATAGTTATAGCCACCTGTACAGGTAAATTGCGATTCGGGAACAATCATCCCTTCTTTTAAACCAATCAAACCATTAATAATTTTGAAGGTAGAACCGGGAGGATACAAACCCATCACCGACCTGTCGAAAAGCGGTTTGGAAGGATCTGCATATAGCCGCCCAAAGTTTTGAGAACGTTTACGGCCAATCAGATCGTTTGGATCGTAAGTAGGCATCGATACCATAGCCAGAATTTCACCAGTTGAAGGCTCAATGGCAACAACGCTACCACGCATGTTCTGCATCAGCTTTTCAGCGTAAGCCTGAAGTTCAAGATCGATGGAAGCAGTGAGGTCCGCGCCTACAACAGCGGTAGTGTCAAAACGCCCATTCTGAAAAGAGCCTACAACGCGGTTATGTACATCAACCAACGATATTTTAACACCTTTCTTGCCTCTCAAATCTTCCTCATAGGCTTTTTCTATACCACTCCAGCCAATATAGTCGCCCATTTTATAATAGGAATTTTTCTTTATCACCTTATCATCTACTTCGCTCACATAACCCATAACATGCGCAGCTACAGGCTTTGCGTATTTGCGTAACGTACGGGTTTGGCCAAAAAAGCCAGGGAACCGATACATTTTCTCCTGAAAGAGAGCGAAATTCTCAGCCGAAATCTGCTTAATAAATACCGATGGCTTATATACCGAATACTTGCGTGCTGCTTTAATTGTTTCCTTTACATACTGGGGAGATATATCCAGCAGCTCACATAGTTCGGCGGTATCGAGCTGTTTAACCTGAATAGGCGTAACCATCAGGTCATATGCCGCCTCGTTGAAAACCATTAACTTGCCCTTACGATCGTAAATAAGACCGCGGGCCGGGAATTGGGTTTCGTACCGCTGCGAATTATTATCAGCAGAGGTTTTATACGATATATCAACAATCTGAATATAAAATAGCCGGATAAGAAAGATGAATGCCGTTATGGCAACCATACCCGCAATAATATACCTCCTAAACGCAAATGGGTTCATTTACCTCCTTAATGTAAGAAGTTGTGACAAAAATATAAGTATAAGCGTGAAAATTGAACTCAGAATAACGCGTAACAGCGTAGAAAAGAATAGTTGGAATTTGAATGTTTCGATGTAAAAAAGTGTAAAATGGTGGATAAACACCATAATCACTGCATACTTAATAAACCATTCGTATCCCAGAAATTGAATCCCCGGCTTTGTTCCTACCTCGTAACCATCGCGGGGAGCAATAACTTCGAGCAAATAGGGCCGCAAAAAAGCAACCGCTACCGACGCAAAGGCATGCATTCCCAGTGTATGAGAAAATAAGTCGACCGATAACCCCAATAAAAACGAGGCTACCAGAAGTAACCACTTCGAAGTATGAAAAGGTAAAAGGATAATGAAGAGGACGTAAAAATAAGGATTGATGAATCCGCTAAACTCAATGTTATTAAGAATGAGTATCTGCAGAAGTACCAAAAAAACAAAATTACCCGTATGTCGAAATATATCACTTAGCATTTGTAATCGATTCTTCCAGTTTAATGCGCTCTTCTCTTTGTAAATCCTGAACAACTATTACGTAGTCAAGCTTTCTGAATTCCATATTCAACTTTACTTCCACCTTGTAAAAATTCCCTCCCACCACTTTAAAATCATCTACTGTGCCTATCATAACGTCCGAAGGATAATAATTAGTGTGTCCGGAAGTAACTATTGTATCGCCTTTTTGAATGGGTACGCTTAACGTTAGTCCATTCAACTGCGCATACTTTGAATTAATGCCATCCCAGGTAAGCGGCCCAAAATAGTTGTTCTTCTTAATTTTGGCGCTTATATAGGTTTTCGAGTTCAATACCGAGATAATTACCGCATAATGATCGGAAACTGCATCTACGTGGCCTATAATCCCTTCTTTGGAAATTACACCCATATCGCGGCGAACACCATCCAGCAATCCCTTGTCTATGGTAATGTAATTATCGCGTTTAGTCACCGAGTTGTTTACAACCTTAGCATAAAAGTATTGAAAACGCTGGGTTCCTATAGAATCAATTAGCGTGTCCTTCTTTTCCTTAACCAGTTGCCTGAACGAAGCCAGTTTGTTTCTTAATTCCGAATTTTCGGCCAATAGCAACTCATTGGTATGCCTAAGGTATAAATAGTTTTCTATTTTATCTACGCGTGTATAAATGCTGCCTGTTACTGCGTTGGAAGTTTCAACAAAACGTGCGTGATGAAAATCACTTCCCTTAATAAGAAGAAACAACGAAAAGCCTTCAAGAAACAGGAATAGAATCAAGAAATGGTATGCATAAAGCAACTTTAAAAGATTCCTCATTTTAAGTAAAAGAGTTAAAAGCTTTTCATTGTGGGGTTATCAGGAACCCCGGTTAATTTATCGCATTAGGAATGAGAAACGATCTACGTTTTTCAAGGCAATACCAGTTCCGCGAGCTACAGCTCTTAATGGGTCCTCGGCCACATGGAAAGGAATATTGATCTTATCGGTAAGACGTTTGTCCAAACCACGCAACAAAGCGCCACCACCAGCAAGATATATACCCTTTTGAACGATATCGGCGTACAATTCAGGCGGAGTTTGTTCCAAAACACCGAGAATGGCAGTTTCTATCTTCGAGATGGATTTATCCAGACAGTGCGATATTTCCTGGTACGAAACCGGTACTTCTATAGGAAGTGCAGTCATAAGGTTTGGACCACGTACAATGTAGTCGGTAGGTGGCTCTTCCAAATCGGGTAAAGAAGAACCTACCTGAATTTTAATTTCTTCGGCAGTACGATCGCCAACTTTAATATTGTGCTGGTGGCGCATATAAGCCTGAATATCGGCAGTAAAGCCATCGCCGGCAATACGTATTGATTTGTTACATACAATACCACCCAAGGCAATCACTGCGATTTCGGTAGTACCACCACCAATATCAACAACCATGCATCCTTCGGGAGCTTCCACATCAAGGCCGATACCAATAGCAGCAGCCATAGGCTCGTATATCATGTATACATCTCGTCCGCCAGCATGTTCGGATGAGTCGCGCACAGCACGTACTTCCACTTCAGTACTTCCCGAAGGGATACATACAACCATCCGCAACGAAGGCGTATACCAGTTGTTTTTGCTGTTAATCATCTTAATCATCCCGCGAATCATTAATTCAGCTGCATGAAAGTCAGCGATTACACCATCGCGCAGTGGGCGGACAGTTCTAATATTTTCGTGTGTTTTACCGTGCATCTGACGGGCTTTTTCGCCAATTGCAATCAGTTTACCGGTAGTGTGGTCTATGGCAACGATAGATGGCTCGTCAACAACAACTTTATCATTATGAATAATGATTGTATTGGCTGTTCCAAGATCGATTGCAATCTCCTGAGTTAAAAATGAAAAGAGCCCCATATTGTTAAATTTATCAGATAGTTTTTAATGTTTAAAATGTCTTATCCCTGTAAACACCATTGAAACGTTATTTTTGTTGCAAAATTCTATCGAATCGTTGTCCCTTACTGAACCACCTGGCTGAACCACTGCTTGGATGCCTGCATCGTGAGCAATTTCAACACAGTCGGAAAAAGGGAAAAATGCATCGGATGCCATTACAGCTCCCTGCAAATCAAATCCAAAGCTCGCTGCTTTCGAAATAGCCTGCTTCAAAGCATCCACTCTGGATGTTTGTCCAACACCGCTGGCGCATAATTGTTTATTTTTTGCAAGCACAATTGCATTCGATTTGGTATGTTTTACAATTTTATTGGCAAATACCAGGTCGGTCAACTCTGCGGCTGAAGGTGCCGAGTTGGTAACCGTTTGCATATCTTTCTCTGTTTCAATGCTTAAATCCTTATCCTGCATTACAACGCCATTAAGCAGAGAGCGGAAACTCATTTTTTGCTGTTTAACATGCTTCTGAATAAGAATAATTCTGTTCTTTTTCGATTTTAATATCTCCAATGCCGGCTGATTGTAGGAAGGAGCGATAATTATTTCGAAAAACAGCTGATTTACCTCGTTTGCCGTTTCTTCGTCGATTTCCTGATTGGCTATAATAACTCCGCCATAAGCCGAAACGGGATCTCCTGCTAATGCATCCTTCCAGGCATCTACCAACTTTGGACGTGAGGCAATGCCGCAAGCATTGTTGTGCTTCAAAACGGCGAATGTTGTTTCTTCGAATTCAGAAATCAATCCAACCGCAGCGTCGATATCGAGCAGGTTGTTGTATGAAATTTCTTTTCCGTGCAACTGGGTAAACATGTCGCTAAGCTTTCCGCAGAAATAGCCCTTCTGATGAGGGTTTTCGCCATAGCGAAGTGTATCGGCATGCTGTATACTCTCCTTAAATGCAGGTATTTCCTGGGTTTGATTAAAGTATTTAAAAATGGCAGTATCGTAATGCGACGAAACGTTAAAGGCTGAAGCTGCAAACCATTTACGTTCTTCAATAGTTGTAACACCATTCCTGTTATTCAAAACTTCGATGAGTTTACTGTATTCGTTTTTGGAAGGAACAATCACAACATCTTTAAAATTCTTAGCAGCAGCGCGTATTAAAGAAATTCCTCCTATGTCAATTTTTTCGATAATGGCTTGTTCTTCGGCACCCGATGCAACGGTTTCTTCAAAAGGATACAGATCAACAATTACAAGGTCGATAGGGGGAACCTCAAACTTACCGGCTTCCTCTAAATCCTTGCTATTTTCGCGACGAAATAAAATACCACCAAAAACTTTGGGGTGCAATGTTTTTACACGACCGCCAAAAATGGATGGGTATGAAGTTACATCTTCAACAGCTGTAACTTTAATATTCAATTTGGAAATAAAATCTTTGGTTCCTCCTGTGGAATAAATCTTTACATTCAATGCATCCAGCTTCCTCACAATCTCCTCAAGGTTATCTTTATGATAAACCGAAATCAACGCGGATGAAATTTTCTTTAAATCATTCATTTACAAAATATTATTTTTTCGCAAAGGTATTAAAAAAGTCCCAAATCACGCAAAATTTAGGATAGAATAAGTTTCTTCGCTTTAAACCTTGGTTTACAAGTCTCAAAAATAAAAATAAATGTACTTTAAAATCCTATTGTTTAAAATTTTTTTCAAGGAAATGAAAATAGATATAGATAACGATTGTAGACAAAAAAATTGTATAAAAACTGATTAAAAATTATCGATACCAATAACATTTATATTAGGTTTTTCAACCTGTTCGGGGTAAATAACAATGCTATTCAGCTCCTCGGGCAGGCGCGAAATGAGTTTGGGTATGATTATCTGCCGACGGTTAAACGAAATGGTGGAAGGCCGGGAACCGATAACGATTAGCATATCATCTTTGGTCAGCTCCACAGGCAACGCATTTACATTTGGGTAAAAATCAAAAGGAATAAAATTGGATGCATCAAACATTTTAAATTCTTTAAGTCGCTTTTGGAGAATTTGCAACGTTTCCGAATTAGATAAGAAAATAAGCTTACTGCCAGTATTCTTGGACAGCATAATTACAGCGTTTACCCAGCCGTAAAATCCTACTTCTTTATCGGCATTGGCAGGCACAAGGACCAGAATGTTCGAAAATACTACCTTTTGTTCCTTAAAGCGAACCACCATTACCATTTGCTGGGTTATTTCGAGCAAATTATCGATAATATTACCAAAGAACAAGGTGGCAGTAGACGAACGTCCGCTCCAACCCATAATTATTTTATTGGCGAAAAGCTCTTTTACTGTTCGCGATATGCCAGCAGGAATATTAATATCCACGCGGGTAATAGGACTAACGGTAGTGTCGGTTGCCGCGGCCTGCTGCGAAAGCCGCGCCAAGGTTTTTTTGTTATTAAGAATTGTTAGCTGCGCATCGCTATCGTCGTTTACTATAGAGAGCGGATAAATAACAGAATCGGCATCATTTTGCTTAGAAAGCAGCGCCATATCCATGAGAATTCCGAAAGTGGCCGGATTTGCAACCGGCAGAACAATGCGGTCGGGTGTATTTGATAGTTCGGAACTAGGGTCGGCATCTTCAATAGCCAGAATTCTTGCTGCATGATCGGTAATGTAAGCACTTACCATACTGGTTGCAAGAATAAGTATAATGGTAGCATTCAGAACTGTATCATCCAAGATGTGAAGCTCAAAGCCGACCAATATCACGGCCAGAGTGGCAGCCGCATGCGAACTGCTTAAACCAAAAATGAGATTCCGGTCGGTCCGGGAATATTTGAAAACTCTCTGAGTAATCATCGCCGCCAAAAATTTACCAGCAATTGCAACAGCTATAAGTATGGCTGATATAATGAGGGTATCGAACCCTCTGAATAGAATTTTTAAATCGACAAGCATCCCAACACTTATCAGAAAAAACGGAATAAAGATGGAATTCCCGATAAAAACCGTGCGGTTCATCAATGGAGAATGATGAGGAATTACCCTGTTCAGTGCTAAACCGGATAAGAATGCGCCAACAATAGGCTCTATACCTGCCCATTTGGCTAACATTGCAGATACAAACAAGGCAGAAAGCACAAAAACATATTGCGAAATGCTATCACTCTGGAAAGTATTGAAGTACCAACGTGCAAGTTTAGGAAGTCCCCATAGAACAAGAAATACAAAAATGGCAAGAAGTATGATCAATTGTATCCAAAAGGTTCCCGACAGGTCGCCATTATGGGCCGTAGTAATTATCGATAATAGAACGAGAACAGCCGTATCTGTGAATATGGTTCCGCCAATGGTTACAATTACCGATTCGCGGTTGGTTACATTCAGCTTACTTACAATAGGATACGATAATAAAGTATGTGTTGAAAACATACTTGCGATTAATAGCGAAGATAAAAAAGAGAATTTGAGAAGGTAATAAAGAATAGGGAACCCAAGTACCAACGGGAGAAGGAAAGTTGCCAGTCCGAATATAATACTTCTGTTCTTGGTCTTGAAAAAGGAATTAATGTTTATTTCGAGACCAGCAAGAAACATGATGTACAGCAACCCTACTGAAGCAAATACGCTTACCCCTTCGTTATTCGGAATTAAGCCAGTTCCGTTTGGCCCTATAATCAAGCCCGACAATATAAGACCAAATATAGCAGGCATTCGCACTTGTTTCGAAAAGAACGGAACAAATAAAATGACCAGTATGATCAGGGTAAAAATTGCAACCGGGTTTGTTAAAGGAGCAAACATATCAAAATAGTCAATAAACGTTAAAGATAAAGAAAAAGAAGATACCGCTTTTTCTTCTGTTTATGTTTTTTCATATTTAGTGACCCTGCCTGATTGTATGCTAATGAATATTTAGCTTCTTGTTTCATTTTATATTTGAAGATTATTACCTTTAAATTTTGATTAGATATTTCGCAAACTACTGAAAACACAGCCATATGATCAGGACAGAAAACCTTACCAAAATATTCCGGACAGATGAAGTAGAAACAACCGCGCTGAACCAGATTAATTTCGAAGTAAGTGAAGGTGAATTTGTCGCAATAATGGGGCCTTCAGGATGCGGAAAGTCTAGTTTACTCAATATTTTGGGGCTTCTGGATAATCCTTCCGGTGGCAAATACATATTTAATGGCGTTGAAGTTTCTAAGTTCAAAGAAAAAGAACGTACGAACCTGCGAAAAGGACAAATTGGTTTTGTATTTCAGAGTTTCAACCTGATTGATGAGCTAACGGTTTATGAGAATATTGAGCTTCCCCTTTTGTATATTAAGATGTCGGGGTCGGAACGAAAACAGCGCATTACCGAAGTAATGGAGCGTTTGAATATTGGACACCGGCGGAAACACTTCCCCCAACAATTATCCGGAGGACAGCAACAGCGCGTTGCCATAGCCCGGGCGGTAGTTGCAGCACCTAAACTGATACTAGCCGATGAACCCACGGGAAACCTGGACTCGACAAACGGAAATGAAGTAATGAAGCTACTTTCGGCTCTTAATGAAAGCGGCACAACGATTGTGATGGTAACACACTCCTCTACCGATGCGGAACGTGCTCACCGGATCGTTAATTTATTCGATGGAAGAATTGTTACCGAAAATATCAAAAGGTAAAATTAGCGCAGGCAGCCGATTATTTAATGTCCCTTATGCGAATCTGAAGGGATACGTTGCCTCTGAATTCATTTTCTTCGATAGAATAACAAATATCAAAAGGATTCCCCTTTTTAATATAAGGAAAGTGCTTTGCTAGTTGGAATCCAATAGCAGGATATACGCAAAAAGGCGCTTCTTCCTGGATCAGCTCAAGACGAAGATGCTCTGATGTAGTACCAACGATACGTCCACAGCCATTATCGACAACATTCTTAGTCAAGAAAACGGGCGACATATTATCGGGTCCAAATGGCTTGAACTGTTTCAGAATACGGTAAAACTTTGGTGTAATATCTTTTAATTCCAGCTGATCATCAATAACGATGGTTTGAGATAGTTGGTCTTCCCTTATTTTTTGCGCCACATAGTTCTCGAAACGCTCTATAAATGCTGGTATGTTCTCTGTTTTTAACGTAATACCAGCAGCAAACATATGTCCTCCAAAGTTTTCGAGCAAATCGCTACATGCATCAATGGCCTGATACAGATCAAACCCTTCTACCGAACGTGCAGAGCCGGTTGCAAATCCATTGGATTGCGTGAGAATAATCGTAGGGCGGTAATACGTTTCGATAAGCCTCGATGCCACAATGCCAATTACGCCTTTATGCCATAGCGGATTGTACAGCACCGTTGAATACTTACCTTTTTCACAATTGGTTTCTACAATAAGCTTCAGGGCTTCGGCTGTTATTGTGTTATCAATACTTTTGCGCGTATTGTTATAGTTGTTTATCTTATCGCCAATACTCATGGCAACTTTCTCATCGTCTGAAATGAGCAAATCCACAGCATTGTCGGCAGTTTCAATTCGTCCGGCGGCGTTAATGCGGGGTCCTATCTTAAAAACAATATCGTCAACATCTATTTCCCTACTTTCGATTCCGGCAATTTTAATAATTGAATTTAAGCCAGTACGCGGACTCTCACTTAAAACCTTCAACCCAAAATGCATCAAAATACGATTTTCGCCAGTAATAGGCACGATATCCGATGCTATACTAACAGCCACAAGATCGAGAAAAGGAACAATCTCATCAAAAGCAATCTTGTTGTGCATGCAGTAAGCCTGAATCAATTTAAAGCCCACGCCACACCCCGACAGATGCTTATACGGATAACTACAATCGGGTCTTTTAGGATCTAGTACAGCAAGCGCTTCCGGAATACATTCGCCCGGGTAATGATGATCGCATATAATAAAGTCTATTTCCTGCTGTTTGGCGTAGCTAACCTTATCAATCGATTTTATTCCGCAATCGAGCGCAATAATGAGGGAAACACCCTCGGTTTTTGCATAGTCAATCCCTTTAAATGAAATGCCATAACCTTCGTTATAACGATTAGGCACATAGTATTTAACATTCTGGGTATATCGCTTAAGAAAAGTATAGATTAGCGCAACCGCCGTGGTACCATCCACATCGTAATCGCCATATACAAGAATTCGTTCGTTGGCTTTAATAGCAATTGTAATACGCTCTATGGCCTTCTGCATGTCTTTCATAAGAAAAGGATCATGCAAATGGCTTAATTCAGGCCTAAAGAAAGCCTTCGCCTCATCAAAAGTCTTGATTCCTCTTTGCACCAGCAAATTAGAGAGGACCTTATCGATGCCCAGAACGTCAGAAAGATGATCTATAGTTGCGCTATCGCCCCGTTCGCGTATTTTCCAATTCTTATCCATAAGGCCATAAAGTTACTTAGAATTGGAGAAAGAAAACGGTTTTATGCAGTTAAAATTTTTGCTGCATTTTCGAGACCCAGCTCTTTGGTAGAAATTTCGCGCATTTCGACCTTACGAACTTTGCCACTTACCGTCATAGGGAACTCTTTAACATACTTCCAGTATTTAGGAATTTTGAAAGTGGCGATCTGTCCTTTACAATAGGCCTTCAAATCGTCGAAAGTAACATCTTCAAAGCCTTCGCGAAGGATAACCCAAGCCATTACTTCCTCTCCGTATTTTAGATCGGGCACGCCAATAATTTGAACATCGGCAATAGCTTCGTGTGTAATAAGAAATTCTTCGATTTCGCGAGGTGATATATTTTCTCCACCTCGAATGATAATGTCTTTGATACGGCCGGATATCTTCACATAGCCTTCATCGTCCATTATAGCAAGGTCGCCTGTATGCATCCATCCGTTTTTATCAAGAACTTTGGCTGTATCTTCGGGCATATCCCAATATCCAAGCATCACAGAATATCCACGTGTACACAGCTCGCCCTGATCGCCGCGAGGAACAACAAGACCTGTGTCGGGGTTAACAATTTTAACTTCAAGATGAGGATGAACCTTACCAACTGTAGAAACACGTTTCACAAGCGGATCGTCGCACTCGCTCTGGGTCGATACAGGCGATGTTTCCGTCATACCATAACAAACCGTAACTTCTGTCATGTTCATTTTGGATTGAACCTGCTTCATCGTTTCAATGGGGCAGGGCGATCCTGCCATGATACCTGTTCGTAATGTTGAAAAATTGTAATTCTTGAAATTAGGATGTTCTAGCTCAGCAATAAACATAGTAGGTACACCATACAACGAAGTACATTTCTCCTTCTGAACGGTTGCCATTGTTGAGTCCGGATCAAACGTTTCGCCGGGAATTACCATACACGAGCCATGTGTAATACAAGCCATATTGGCAAGTACCATTCCAAAGCAATGGTAAAATGGAACAGGTATACATACCCTGTCCTTGTTTGTATAGCGTAAACGTTCTCCAATGAAGAACCCGTTGTTTAATATATTGTGATGAGTTAATGTAGCGCCTTTAGGATATCCTGTAGTTCCCGACGTGTACTGAATGTTGATAGGATCGTCGAATTGAAGGGTGGCCTCACGTTCCGCTAATTCAGCATCAGTGACCTTCTTTCCTGCTTCGATAAACTTCTCCCAGTCGCGCTCCATAATTACGGTGCGCTGCGGATACTTACATTCGGGCTTTACATGGTTAAGTATTTCGACGTAATCGGTCTTTCTGAAATAGTGAGAAGCAATTAACAGCCCTATTTTACTTTGTTCCAACGCATACTTTAATGCCGAAGCCTTGTATGCGGGGTTTATATTAACCATTATAGCCCCAACACGAGGCGTAGCAAACTGAACAAGTACCCATTCAAAACGATTAGGAGCCCATATTCCAACACGGTCGCCTTTTTTAACGCCATATGCAATTAAACTCTTGGCTACTTCTTCCACTTGCTCCCAAAGCTCTTTATAGGTTACGCGATAATCCTGCTGAACAACCACAAGCGCTTCGCTGTCAGGGTATTTTTCAACAGTTTGACGTAAGCTTTCGGCTATTGTTTCACCTTTTAGTGGAATATCTCCTATGCCGTGTGAATATGACATGCTTCTCATAAGTCACTAATATTCGATTGGTTAGTATAAAAATATGTTGTATAAGTATGTTATAAAACAGGGCAGCAAGTAAATAAAAATTTTTCAGGAAATGACAGTTTTTTGTTGAAAAAGTAAACGCTGCTTTTAACTTTAGGGGTTATCTTTACTTGATTTAATTCCACTTTTCGATGCTCCGAAACGAACTAATCTGCATGAAAGCAACCGGAATAACAATTGTAAAGTATATTCGTGCGATATGGCTCATTTGCTTAGTTATTGCCGGATGTACCGTGCCCAATAATCGCAAATTCACAGGTAAAAATGGCGAAATAAAACTCATTATTTTGAATCCGGGCGATTTTCACGCTTCCCTGGTCCAAAAAAACATTCACCCGCAGATTGATTCAACGGTATACGTATACGCACCCCAAGGAAATGATTTGGATCTTCATCTGTTCCGCATCGAAAGTTTTAATAAACGCAAGATAAACCCTACCAACTGGAATACCATTGTTTATAAGGGAGCTGATTTTAAAGAGAAAATGCTCGAAGAGCAGCCCGGAAACCTGGTTATAATAGCCGGAAATAACAATAGCAAAATACATTATATACAGGAATGCATCAATGCAGGACTCAATGTTCTGACATCAAACCCTATGATTATATCTAAACAACAATTCCATCAGTTGCGCGAATCCTTTCGTGTAGCAAGGGAAAAGGATGTACTACTTTATGACGCAATGGCCAAACGTCAGGAAATAACCAATATGCTCCAACGAGATTTATCGCAAATATCCGAATTGTTTGGCCATTTAGAAAATGGAACTCCTGAAAACCCGGCGATAATTCAGGAAAATACAAATTATTTCTATAAAACCATATCGGGGTTGCCGGTTGTACGTCCGCCATGGTTCTTCGATATAAACCAGGAAGGTGAAGGTTTGGCAAATACAGGATCGCATCTGGTTGACCTGGTGCAATGGCAATGTTTTCCGCAGCAAATAATTAATTACGAAAGGGAAATAGCAATAATTCGAGCCACACATTGGGCCACGCCTGTTTCGCTAACTCAGTTTAAACAGGTCACCTTATCGGATACAATTCCCTCCTATTTAAAAGAATTTATGAGGGATACAACCTTTCATATTCTCTCTAATGGAGAAATGCTGTACAGAATAAAAGATGTTTACGCAAAGGTAAAGGTACAATGGAACTTTGATAATAATGAAGACCACGACGATATTCATTATGCTGTAATGCGAGGTACCCGGGCTAACCTGATCGTCCGGCAGGGGCCAAATGAAGATTATAAGCCAACGTTATATATTGAACCAGTGAGTAAAACAAACGGACAATCGTTCGAAAAGGCAATACAATTGGCAACATCGAAGATGCAAGCTAAATATAAAAACCTGGCTATAGTGAAACGGGGAAAATTGTGGGAAGTGAAAATACCCGATGTATACAAGGCCGGATACGAAACACATTTCGAGCAGGTCGTAGAAAAATACCTGCATTCTTTAAAGGAAGGTTCGCTGCCCGAATGGGAAGTCCCTAATATACTTGCAAAATACTACACAATAACCCAAGCCCTCGAAATGGCTGCTAAAAAATAGTGCCTATCCGAACGCTTTACTAAAGTTAGTTATATCAGCACTTTTGCATAGACATATTCGTCCATAATAACGCCGTTCTTAATTACAGCCTTGCGATGTACAGCTTCGCGTGTAAATCCGGCCTTTTCGAGTACCCGCGCAGAACCTGCATTGTTTTCGAAAACATCGGCATAGATACGGTGCAAACTGTAATTTTTGAATCCATATTCGGTAATAGCCTTTACGGCCTCAGTTACAATTCCACGTCCCCAATACTGTTCTCCCAGCCAGTAACCTAATTCGGCATTTTTCCGATATACGTCGGTTTGCGGATGAATGCCTATCGAACCTACAGCCTTTCCATCAACATCAATAGCCAGGATCAGGTTGCGCAAATCGTTAGCAGCATGTTCTATGTAAAAATATGCATCCTTTGTTGTATAAGGATGAGGAAAGATATCTCTCAGGTAATCGGCAATATTCTTATTATTTGCCTGCTGTGCCAGTGATTGTGCGTCCTTCAGGCTAAACTTCCGTAGGATGCATGTATTCAATAACAATTCCATCGTTTACGATATCATGCCCAAAGGTTTGCTGGATAGTGACCCGACTTCACCAATTCAGCTACCTGAGCAACAACCAAGGGTTTATCTTCCTTGTAAGTAACGCCAAACCAACGGTCGGAACTCCGTAATACCTTAACGGTTGCCTGCTTTTGTTGCACCAACTCGTCTACAACAAAGGGCAGATAAAGCTCAGCTTTTAAATTACTCACGTTGGCTTTGATAAAATCGCGGAAATGGGTTTCCAGGTGTTGGAAGAATACTGGCGTGAAGCCCCAGAAATTCATGGATACAATAGACTTATCGCTAATGTAAACCGATTGACCGTTTTCGTCAACATAAGCAACGCCCTTGGCATCGCGACCTATTTTGGTGCGTTCGGTAACTGTTATAAGGTTTGAATTAGCATCCACATTGCAAACACCACGCGAAACGAGGCCATGCTCGGATAAGGTATTATCCAGATCAAAGCCAACCATCGAAAAAGCATTGGATGTATTTTGAAGTGGCGATAAATAGTCGGCCATCTTACGATAAGCATCCGAACCATAATAATCATCGGCGTTTATTACAGCAAATGGGGTATTCACCTTTTCTTTAGCAACAAGCACAGCATGTCCGGTTCCCCAAGGCTTTACGCGATCGGCAGGAACAGTAATGCCGGCAGGAACCATATCCAGCTCCTGAAATACATAATCCACTTCTATTTTGTGACTCAGCTTATTGATGAAGACTTCTTTGAAATCTTTCTCTATATCGCGACGGATAACAAAAACTACTTTACCGAAACCAGCACGTATAGCGTCAAATACTGAGTATTCCAAAATTGTTTCTCCCGAAGGGCCCACAGGATCAACCTGTTTAAGACTTCCATAACGGCTGCCCATACCGGCAGCTAATATTACCAATGTAGGTTTCATACAAATATTATTTTATAAACACTTAAAAACACGCTAAGATAAAAATAAAAGACGAACAGGACTTTTAAAAATATTAACAATAAACATAGCATTAAACAAATCCCAGGCTTTTACGCTTAACATTGAAATAAAGCACAATGTTTTGACAGCTTTAAGAATTTACATATTTTTGAACGTCTATCTTTCAATATGGATCTCTTTTACAAATTATTTAAGTTTGGCGCTGTAGGAATGGCCGGGATGGCTGTTGACTACACGATTACATTCCTATGCAAGGAAGTTCTGAAAATTCAGAAGTATATGGCCAATGCCTTGGGTTTTGCAGTAGCAGCCAGCTTCAACTATTATTTAAACCGCATATGGACCTTCAATAGCCAAAATCAGGCTGTATTGGGCGAATACTCCTCTTTTATACTGGTATCTTTAATTGGCCTTGCAATAAATACCTCTATCCTTTGGATATTCACCAGTAAATTGAAATGGAATTTTTATTTAGCCAAGCTAATTGCAATAGGTATAACGGTATTCTGGAATTTCTTTGGAAATATGATGTTTACATTTGAATGACTGTTATACTCATTAGTAAACATCAGAAATGTTAGGCAAAGAATTTCTGATTATGCCTTTTTTATCAATTTACATCCTTTTGTAGCAAACCACAATATAAGCAAGTAAGCCGGAATCAGTATCCAATAGGCTGTTTGTGCACTAAAGCCGTCGACCAATCGTCCGTATAGCAATGGAAGTAAGGCTCCGCCAGCAATTGCCATAATTAACAGAGCAGATCCTGTTTTGGTATAGCGTCCAAGGCCATTCAAAGCCAGAGGCCAAATAGCTGGCCACATTATAGCATTCGCCAGCCCCAGAATAGCTACAAATAGTACTGTAAACGGTATGGTTAATGTTACAGGCTCCCATGTGAGCAGATCGCGGAAAGGCATCTGAATAGAACCCGCATTTGGTGTATAAATTGCACCTATAGAAAAGAAAATTCCCAGGATAGCAGCAATTGCTAGTGCTTTAGATTGTGAAATATATTTAGGAATAAGGATTATGCCCAATATGTATCCCAAAATCATTCCAAGCAATGTAAGTGAGGTAAAATACTTAGCCGAATCCATCGATATTCCTAATGATTGACCGTACCGGATAATGGTATCGCCAGCTATAACCTCCACCCCCACATAAAAGAAAAGCGCAATAACACCCCACAAAAGATTCGGGTAAGATATCACTTTCCGCAATTCCACACGCAATCCTTCTGTCGACTGGTCTTCTTTATTCATATCAATTTCTGGTAGCGGCGTTAACCTCAGCAACAACCCAAGCACAAATAAAAAGCCAGCCATAATGAGGTATGGGAATACCACCTGGCGGGCCAGCTCATCCAATACCTGAGCTTTCTGCAATGCATCCAGCGAATTGAGGTATTTTTCGTCAACTGAAGCAGAATCCTTAATTAATGCGGTTGCTAATATAATAGGAGCAAGTGTTCCGGCAATTTTATTACAAATACCCATAATGCTGATGCGCTTTGCAGCACTTTCAGCGGGCCCTAGTATAGTAACATAAGGATTGGAGGCAGTTTGCAATATGGTAAGTCCAGTACCCTGAACGAATAACCCGGCTAAAAAGAGTATAAACGAACGGCTATATGCAGCCGGAATAAACACTAATGCGCCAGCTGCCATTAACCAAAGTCCAACAGTCATTCCATTATGAAAACCTGTTTTCTTCAGCACTTTCGACATGGGTAATGCCATCACAAAGTAAGAAATATAGAAGGCAAACGTTACAAAGTAAGCCTGATAATCTGCTAAATTACATGCAGTTCGAAGAAACGGAATCAGTATACCATTGAGCCATGTTACAAATCCGAATAGGAAAAACAGTACACCGATAATAATCATCGGGAATATATACGCTTTGAACTTGGAATGAGCAGATGCTTGCATGTTCTATCGATTTATTAAATATCAATTCCTAGGAAATGACGAATTATAACGCCTATGCCGAATGTAATGGCTGAAACACCTAAACTTATTGCAGCCATTTCGAAGAAGCGTTTCTTAAACGGTAAATCCTTAGCAATGGCAATATAATAATTAAAACCGAGAATTATAAGAATAGCAATGGTAAGTGTTGCAAATAAACATACCATGAAGTGCGCAAATAAAAGATAAGGTAATATAAGCAATGCAACGGTAATAATATACGCAGTACCCGTATATAATGAGGAACGTAAAGCATTGCTATCCCCTTCCGACTTTTTAGAAAGGTATTCAGAAGCAGCCATAGAGAATGATGCGGCAATCCCTGTTATTAAACCGGCTAATGCAATAAGACCAGTATTCTGCAAAGCAAAAGTAAGCCCAGCGAGTGCTCCGGTAAGTTCAACAAGGGCGTCGTTTAAGCCCAGTACAATGGAGCCCACATAATTCAGCTTTTCCTCTTCTATCAGCCCTATAAGCTCGTGCTCATGCGCATCTTCATCCTCCATGATTTTTTTAGCCAAAGGGATCTTGGTCAAGATATTTCCATACACAACTTGAGCATTCTCCTCGCCTTTTTCCATCAGCTTTATACCAAAGGTAAGTCCCAGAATCCTTGCAATCCAATAGAAGTAGAATATCTTCCATTTGTCGGGTTTCACCTCTACGTTGGTATAGCCCTTCCAAAACTCGTAATGAGCCTTTTCCTCGTTCGATATGCGAAGCAAAACCGCTTTATTCTGGTCGCCTTTAATTTTATCGGCTAATCTCTTGTAAATAAAATGCTCCGTTAGTTCATTTTTCTGGAATGACAAAATGGCCTTGTGTGTAGCCGCATCAATTGTATTTACTTCCATGATTGTTGGTTTAGAAAATTTTTCATTTCAAAGATAAATGAGAATTTGTTTGAAGCAAAACGCGAAATATGTTTCTTCCGAAAACGTTCAGCAAACAAGAAGAATTGTGGTACGCCTTTCAGAGAAACTTCGATCTTGCTACTGTTTACAGCTAAATCTCCTGGTTTTGCGAAACCCACCGGGTCAATTCAACAAAAGCATCCACGGAAAGTTGTTCGGGTCTCATCTTTAGCATGGGATGATTGTCTGATGTCAGGTTTAAAGGTTTGAGAGAGTTATGAATCGTTTTGCGCCGCTGATTAAAAGCCGTCTTCACTACTTTAATAAATAAACTTTCGTCACAATCGAGGCTTTTACGTTCATTACGGGTAAGCCTTATTACAGCCGACTTTACCTTTGGTGGTGGAGCGAAAACGAGTTCAGACACAGTAAACAAATATTCTATTTTATAGAAAGCCTGAAGAATAACACTTAATATACCATATGTTTTGCTACCCGGAGGAGCTGCAATGCGTTCGGCTACCTCCTTCTGGATCATACCTACCGATTCAACAACCATATCGCGGTTTTCAACAATTTTGAAGAATATCTGCGACGATATATTGTAAGGAAAATTGCCGATGATAGCGCCCGGCTTTTTGAAATACGCTGATAAATCGATCCTTAAAAAGTCCTTATTTAATATCTTGCCTTCCAGCTGCGGGAAATGCTGCTGCAAATAGGTTATAGACTCGCCATCGATCTCTACTACAGTAATGTCAAAATTTTCCTTCTCCATAAGATATTGGGTTAGAACACCCATACCCGGACCAACTTCAATAACATCGGTATATCCATTACCCGATAGACTGTTAACGATCTTTCTTGCTATGTTCTGGTCCTTCAAGAAGTGCTGACCAAGGCTTTTCTTTGCTTTTACGTACATCCTGTATTTCTGGTATTAGATGCGAAAATACGTACAAAATCTAAATTTAAGGTCTTTTATTCAATTAATAAGGGATAAACTGCTATTTTTAAGGTTCAATTTTTGAGCTATGCAATCATACAATTTCGATACTTATATAGAACGCAACGGCACCAATTGCCTTAAATTCGATGGAAAGAAAAGATACTTTGGTACAGACGATGTGCAGCCCTTATGGGTAGCCGATATGGACTTTAAAACGCCTGATTTTATTATGGATACGATAAAGAAACGTTGCACACACGAGATACTTGCTTATAATCTTAAGTCGAAAGGTTTCTACGATGCTGCCACGGGATGGCTTGCCAAACGTTTCAACTGGAACATAAGCGACGACGATATTTCCTTCACTCCGGGAATTGTATCCGCCTTGAATTTCGCCGTACTTGCATTTACGAATCCTGGCGATAAAGTGATCATCCAGTCGCCCGTATATGCCCCATTTTATACTTGTGTAAAGGACCATGACAGGAAACTGGCTATCAATCCTTTGAAGCTGGTAAACGGCAAGTACGAAATGGATCTGGAACATTTCGAATCGCTAATTGATAAAAATACAAAACTATTTATACTTTGCAGCCCGCATAATCCTGTAGGCCGCGTATGGACTAAGGAAGAGCTAAAGGCTGTGGGGGAAATATGCCTGAAACACGGAATTATCATCCTTTCCGACGAGATCCATTCCGACCTTATCTTCAAACCCAACGTCCATACTCCCATTGCCCATATTTCCGAAGAATTGGCGAACGTAACCGTTACCTTAATGGCTCCCAGCAAAACCTTCAATATTGCAGGATTAAGCAGCTCAATGGCAATTATCACCAATCCTGAACTACAAAAAAGATTTAATCATCTGCCCAATGCCTGCCATTTAGGTTCGGGGAATATATTTGGGTTAACCGCTTTTGAGGCAGCCTACAAGAATGGCGAAACATGGCTGAGCCAGCTCCTCGATTATCTATGGAACACCGTTCAATACACCGATTCATTTCTTAAGGAAAACTTACCTACCGTAAAACTGGTTAAACCCGAAGGTATGTTTTTGCTATGGCTCGATTTTTCGGGTACCGGGCTCAACGACTTTGAGATTCGCCGCCGTCTTATTGAAAATGCAAAGGTAGGTTTTAACCATGGTCCTGATTTTGGCGAAGATGGTAAAGGATTTCAGCGAATGAACATTGGAACTCCGCTCAAAAATGTGCACGAAGCATTGATTAAAGTTGCAAAAGCCTTTAAATAACTATATTACAAATATATAATGCCGGTGAATTAAAAAAACGTCTTCAAATTTCGTCTCTTTAACGAAAACCATTAAATTTGAATGATAAGGCTCACCACAATTGACAAAAATCAATGAAGAAGAAAATTACCTTAAAAATTGCTGCAAAAATCGGGTTGGGATTTGGAATTTTAACCCTGGCGCTTATTCTGAATGCTGTTCTAATTTCGCGGGTAATTACAGAAAGTGGCGATTTAAACAGGAAAATCAGCGAAATTTACGAGCCATCGGACGCTAAACTGGTTAAACTCTATAATCTGGTTAGCAACTCTCACATGTTGCTACGGAACTGGGTTTTTGTGGATAAAATTGCCGACACACCCGACAAAAGAAAGCTCATAGAATTGCAGTCTAAAGATTTTCCGGCATTGCGTAAAGAAATAGCCTTGATTTCCGACGAATGGGACGAAAACAGCCGCAGGAATTTCTCACAGATTTCAGCATTAATCAAAGATACCCTGTTTTTGATGCAGCAATCCATTATGAACCAGCTCAATTCGATTGAAAAATATGACGATCCGGGCGTTATGTTCATGGTTACCCCATCGGTTGCCGAAGATGGTGAGGTTACACTTCTCTCCAACAAAACACTCCAATTGCTCGATAATTTAATTGTTCATCAGAAGAATGCAGTTCAGAATGCACGGCTCCAGATGGAAACATCGTTTTCGAGCCTTAAACGATACATCTTTATAACGAGTGCAATACTAATACTTGCCTCTCTGTTCCTGGGTTTCATAACGGTACGTTCGCTTGTAGTGCCTATAAATAATATAAAAAACAGGCTACTATCCATGAGCCAGGGTATTCTTCCTGAAAAGAAGATGAAGGAAAGGAATGACGAAATAGGGCAAATGGCGAAAGCGCTCAACGAGCTCGTTGCAGGGTTAAAAGCCATTTCGGGTTTTGCACTGGAGATTGGACGCGGAAACTACCAAAGTAATTTCACGCCACTGAGTGAAAATGACGTACTGGGCAACTCGCTCCTTCGCATGCGCGACGATTTGAACGCTGCAACCATCGAAGAATCCAAACGCAAGGAAGAAGATCAGCAGCGTAACTGGGCAACGGTAGGTATCGCTAAATTCAGCGAAATCCTGCGACAGGATAACGATAAGCTCGATCTTTTATCTTACCACGTTATTAGTAACCTGGTAAAATATATGGAAGCAAACCAAGGAGGCATATTCCTGGTTAACGATACCGACGACACCAAGCCATTTGCGGAACTTGTATCGTGCTACGCTTTCAACCGTAAGAAACACCTCGAAAAGAGAGTTGAAATTGGCGAAGGACTGGTTGGTCGCTGTATTCTCGAAAAAGCAACCATCTTTCTATCGGACATCCCGGACGGTTACATAAAAATTACGTCGGGAATGGGCGAATCGAACCCGCGTAACCTTGTGCTGGTTCCGTTAATGATGAACGACGAGGTGTTTGGAGTAATTGAGATAGCGTCCTTCATCCCATTTGAAAAATATAGAATCGAATTTGTTGAAAAGATTGCTGAAAGCATTGCCTCTACCTTAAAAGCTGTAAAAATAAACACACGAACGTCCAAATTACTTGAACAATCGAAGATTCAGGCTGAAGAGCTTGCTGCTCAGGAAGAAGAAATGCGCCAGAACATGGAAGAACTTCGTGCAACCCAGGAACAATCGTTCCGCAAGGAAAAAGAGTTGCAGAGTACCGTAGAAGAGCTGAGGAAGAAAATTGGAGATAGATAAGTCCTTATTTTCCATTACGAAGAGGTTAGGAATTCCGGCCTTCGCCGGAATGACATACCTACCAAGGTTTACAATTCCAACATTTTTATTTTAAATCCATAAGCGCTAGACATACTTTGTGTTTCTTCCGGCGAATGAGTGAAACCAAGGAAATACCCGCCGCCTCCCGCTCCCAGCAGCTTTAAATAAAATAAACCAGTATCAAGGCCTTGTTGCCAAAATGGTAAAAGCTGAGCCGGTATCATTTGTTGAAAATAACGAAGTTGTAAATTAGAGATGGCCTCCATCAAAATGTGCATCGGTCGCGTAGTTGCATAATCGGCCAATATTGCTGAATTTGAATGTAAAAGACGGCCTATAAACTCATTAACTATAGGTATGTATTGTATTTCAAGCTCCTGCCTGTATAAATGATTGGCAATATGAGCCAGAAACTTATTTACCAGATCGCCGGTTTTGCGATTGATGCCCGAATCTAGAAAAAACCATTTGCCTTCGGCGAATGTAGGCTGAGGAACCACAACAATTTCGCTATTGCAAATATGAAGCGGCTTACCAAGGAACGATGCTACCGGGTCAATTCCTGAACTTTTCCCGTGAAAATAGGCTTCCATTTTAGAGAAATCGGATCGTAGCGACACAAAATCAATCTCTTTGTCGCTCCTCACCTTTCTTTCGCGAGCGTATGTTTTATAAACAGCTGCACACACCAATCCCGAGCTGCCCAAGCCATAACCCGCAGGCACATTACTCAAGAGATATAATCCATCTCTCAGATCACTCTCAAAGCTGTCTAAATCAATGATCCGACTGATGCGCTGCTCGTTCGCAAGAAAATTACAGAAACCTCTCAGTTGTTGGTTTGAATCGCGGGCAGTCTCCACATCCAGCGCATCATTATGGAATCCGAAATGTACGTAGAAATCCCTTAGCGGAAGGGCAATGGCCTCGCCACCCATTAAGATACTATATTCACCGGCCAGCAAGAGCTTAGCATGCAGCGTCCCATATTCCAATATCGCCATTCGTCCTCGTTTATTGAACCATCTGTGCAGGCCCCGAGCCCAGCTTGTCGTAAATCACGCGTTGTTCCTCACAAAGAGGTTTTAGTTCTGCTTCAACAAAAGGAACAATCTGCTCTTTGTACTTTTCGGGGTAAATTAAATGGATATTCGGCCCGGCATCAAGGGTATAGCAAACCGGAATTTTCGCGGTCTTTCTGAAATCGATTATTTTCTCAATCATTGAAAGCGTGTTAGGCTTTATGAGTAACGTTCCTGATCCCGACGACATGATCAATGCATGAAGGCTCATGGCTTCGAGCTCTACAATTTGTACAAACAAATCCATATCGCCGGTTCGTAACGCCGTAACCAGCAAATTGAGGTCCTTCTGTGCCTGGCTGTATCTTCCCATAGCAAAAGGGTGTGTTTTCATGAGATCGTGCCCTGCCGAACTCGACAACTTCTTCTCCGCAGAGGAAACCACAAGTATCGTATCGCGCATGGTCCTGAAATCGGCATGTACATCGAAAGGAAGAGAACTAGCATATAGGTTACTAAAATTATCGTAGAATTCAGAATCGCCCCATACCACATACCCAGGATAAATAGAGCGACATGCACTCCCCGACCCTATGCGTGCCAGGTAAGATGCCTTTCTATAAAAATCCATATTGCCTGTTACACGTCCTTCAATCTTTTGCTCAATAGAGCATAAACATAGTGCGATAGAACCAAATGCCGATGCCGAAGAAGCAATACCTGCCGAATGAGGAAATGAATTCTTGCTGTTTATATTCAGTCTTAAATGCTCTATGGCAGGAATATCAATGATCAGATTCTGAACCAACGTATTAATTCGTTCCTGAAAGCGTGGATTGGAAGTCCCATTAAAGGAAAAGCTTACTACCGGCGATGCGTATGCTTCAATAATCTCGTATTCTATAGTGGTTTCGGTAAAACATTCAGCGAGTGAGAACGAAAGAGAAGGATTGGAAGGCAGTTGACGTTCCCGTTTTCCCCAATACTTTACCAAGGCTATATTCGAAGGACATCGCCACGATACAACGCCCGATGCATCGGCCGACGAATATGATATTTTAAATGGTGTCATGTTTATTAAATTTATCCTTGTTATAAACAAAGTTACTGAAGAAAGTTATGAATTATAACAAGAAAATGTAAGTTTATGGATTTGCTTATTTTAAAGGTATTTGTCGGCCAAAACTTATCTGAGTAACGAAATACCTTATACTGGAATCATTTCACCATAAGAAAAAACCGTATTCAACCCTTTTTTGCGAAAATATGCGTACAACTGGGGCTTAGGAATATCAGAAACAACCATAGCGAAATCGCCGCCCCAGGCACCAAGCGACTTCACAGCACCAGGAAAATCGCTAAACAAACTTTCCTTTACGGGAGGAATACAGAGTACGTGAGATACAATACTTTCATGCTCTTCAATTAACGAAGAAATCTCTCCTATAGAAGAGGCTTTAACGAAGGATTCAGTAATTTCCGAAATTCTGGCTATCTCCTGCGCGTACTTTTCAGTGTCGCAATCGAACTGCTTTATACTATTCGCTGTATTCTGCTTATTTCCCAAGTATACAAAATAAATACTCTCTCTATAAGGGGGATTATACGAAAGCGTTCTCACGAAAGGCTTTTTGTCTTCAACCGTGTAAATTAACGGCTGTTTCTCCCGCGAACAAGCAATATCATATGCCGAACCATTTGAGACACTCCAGTGCAGCGTATATACGTTCACATCAGCCCATTGCGCTATATTGGCCAGCAATGTTGAACTTGTTCCTAATCCCCATTCCCGATGGAAATTCAGGTTAGTTGTTATCTTGTATCCCTGGGATGTATTGAGAAAAGAAGGATTTAATTTTTTAGCGGCCTTTAAAGTTAGCTGCAGTCGGGAGGCCACCTGGTCATCTGTAGCTCCGAGTAAAGTCAAATCACTCAATTGGAACGTACAACTAAACCAAACCTTGTTGTATTGAAGCGCATTCCACAACAAAATCCCCTTACTTGAGGTTTTGTAAACTGTAAGTGTTTGCCCGAACCGCAGCGGCAAAGCCAGGGCTTTTGCCCCAACCATAACAAAATATTCTCCTGTAAGAAGGAGTTTGCCATGCGCAAAAAACTGGTTAAGGGTTTTGTCTACTGTCCTCTCCGTCTCTATCTTAGGAACTGTAATAATTTCCTGCTTTGGAGCTATAATAGTATTCTTCTTCATTACAAATCATAAGTAAGTTAATGGTTATTGATGAATTCGCGAACCGCAGCCACCGAAACTGTTTTATCGGCGAACCATTCCGTGGCTTTTATGCGTTGCTCATCTGTAGCACCCAGTTGCGAAAGGATGTTGCCCAAATGCATCTTCATATGTCCACGTTGGATACCCCGGGTAACCAAGGCGCGGATAGCTGCAAAGTTGCTGGCGAGACCAACAGATGCTAAAATCATCATCAATTCCTGAGCGCTAGGATGTCCTAGCATTTCAAGCGACCGCTTTGCCAAGGGATGCAACGATGTTACTCCTCCCACTGTACCAATTGAAATAGGAAGTGTTACAGAGAAATGGAATGTATCCCTGTAAACATAGACTTTTGACAACGACGAATAACTTCCGTTGCGTGAAGCAAAAGCATGAACCCCTGCTTCAACAGCCCTTGAATCGTTGCCGGTAGCAAGTAATAAAGCATCAACGCCGTTCATGATTCCTTTGTTGTGTGTAACAGCTCGAAATACGTCAAATTCAGCAATTCTAACCGCAGTAATAAACTTGTCTACAAAGGCTTCGGCAGAAACACCAGCTTCAAGCTGCTCAAACCTGGCAACAGGAGCCTCTACGTGACATTCTACAAAGCATTCGGGTGTATAATTCGAAAGAATAGACATAATTATGTCACATTCGCCTGCATTGCTGAATTGTTCACTGAGAAATGATTTCAAACTGCTCGCCATGGCTTCCAACACGGTATTGATGAAGTTCGCTCCCATAGAATCAACCGTTTCGAAACGAACATTAATGCGATAATAGTTGAGTAGCTCGCCGGTATAATCCTCTAGCAAAATATCAGTTATGCCTCCGCCGCGCTGCTCCATGTTTTCAGTAATGGGCGCAGTCTGAGCAATAAGTTTCTCCTTAATATCAGGGAAAGCATTTACCAGAACCTCCTTTTTCCCAGTCCATAAGAAATGTACCTGGCCCGATTTCAGTGTAGATACTACCCGCGCATTAAATCCGCAATTGGAACCCCAGAATTTGGCTGCCGAAGCCGCCGCTGCAACTACAGAGCTCTCCTCGGTAACCAGGGGAACATGGTATAGTTTTCCGTTAATCAGGAAATTGGGAGCAATACTATAGGGTAAATGGAAATTGGAGACCACATTTTCGCTGAAACTATCGAAAACAGGCTGTTGCACAGGGTGCTGAAATGACTCAAATTCCGACGCCAGTCCCTTCGATCCGGTTTGCTGTTCCAATACCCTAATTTTCCCCTCTCTCGAAAGTTTTGAAAAGCCATTAATTACTGTATTGCTCATGATTACTGTGTTTACACAAAGCTTTAGAACTATAAACACGTAATCGTTAAGAAAGTTGAGAAGAAAACTAAAGCTTAGTTTCCTTCTTGATTAATTTCAAAAAATAATACACAAAAAATTTGGTTTGTAATGCAAACTTAATTACGTTTGTAATACAAACTAGTTTTATATTTTAAACTAATAAATATGGAAACAATTAAATCAAATGATGAATCCTTTACTGAAAGTCAATCACTTGAAGTAATCAGAGAAATGCTCAAAGTTTCTCAGAAAAAATTAAAAAACGACGGCATTTTGCTCATTGTATGGGGTTGGATACTGTTTATAAATTATGCCGCTATGTTCCTGGCATGGAAAGTTGTTATGACCTATCAATTAAGTAATTTACTCAAATATTCAACGGCTGGACTTGTGGTTGCGGGAGTTATTTTTACGATTTACTATATTTATAGACAACGAAAGAAGGTTCAAACCTACATTGGAGTATCTTTGAGATATGTTTGGGGCTCCGTACTATTTTGTATGGTTCTCATTAATTTAATCCTGTTCAACGTACTTCATAAATCATATTTCGAGTTACAGCATCCCAATAGAGCATATTTCGAGTTACAGCATCCCATTTTTATGGTAATTTTCTCTTTTGCAGTTGTTGTAACAGGCAGCATACTTCGGAACAAACTGATTATTCTTGGAGGTATAGTTTTTGGGCTGCTGGCATATTTATCTTCTTTCCTGGCTTTACCAGAACAGTTGCTTTTGGAAGCAATAGCCTGGTTAATTGCCTTGATTATTCCCGGTCATTTACTTTATGCAAAAAGAAACAAATAATACTATGTTCAACGATTTAGACCCGGTTCTACACTCTCAGGTACGATTGGCTATTATGTCGATACTTATTAATGTTAAAGCTGCCGAGTTTAGCTATTTGCTGGAGAACATCAATACTACAAAAGGGAATTTAAGCTTTCAGCTAAACAAGTTGAAGGAAGCCGAATACATAGAAATAGTTAAATCCTTTAAGGGCAATTATCCGCTTACAACCTGCGAAATAACTGAAAAAGGAGTTAATGCCTACGAAACATATGTAAATACCATTTCTGAATATTTTAAAAAATTCAAAAAATAGAAATCATGAAAACAGCAAAACAAATCGCAATTGTGCTCCTGGTTATCCTGTGTGCATGCAATTCCAATGAAAAAACCCATGCTCCAAAGGTGAATTTCGGGATATACGAAACGATCAACGTGAGTGAAATACCATCGTCGATTCTCGATTCGCTAAAAACAACCCAAATTCAATTTGAAGAAAACCTGCAACAACCAACAATTGGATACATCCTGAAGGACGACCCACTAAACTTAAATGTTTATGAGAATGAAGGCTTAAAATTGGCCAAAACCATAAGCACTGTTGATAAAGAAGGCAAATACTATGCTGTTGCAGCATTAAAGCCTACAATAGCCATTGATAATGCTGACATTCAGAAAACCAAGGTTAAAGACCTGAATGTAGAAATACACTTTAACTTAAGCGGTGCAAACAAATGGGCTGAAGTAACTAAGAAAAATGTTGGCAGAAATGTAGCCTTTGTAATCTATGATCGGATTTATAGCATGCCGCTTGTAAATGGGGAAATACGGATTGGACTGGCCATAATAGCAGGACTGGAAAACGATTCGATTGCGAAAGCCCTGTCTGAATCTTTAAACGCAAGCATTCCGGAGTAATTGTATTTCTATAGACATTTGAGGATGCATAAAAGTAGGATTGTCATTCCGGCGAAAGCCGGAATCCTTATGGGCTTCGTAGTTAATGGATTGCTTTCAGCGAGGGCTTCGCCGTTCCGGCCTTCGCCGGAACTATTCTCATGAACGAAGAGAGTAATGACGACTTCTTTACTACGCCTTCACTCTTAAATAGGCATACGCCATCTCCAATCCTTTGATTTGATTAAGCACAAACGATTGTAATACCTCATAATCCTCACGGGCATATTTAAGAAACGTAGATGCCTGGCCATACACCGCATTGAGCTTTGATTTCTTTACCAGGTAATATCCGTCAAGAAAGGAATGAACACCTCCACTGATAATGATTTCCTTGCATAGGATATTTCGCTCAGAAGCAATAATAGCATTTACCGAATCGAGCATTTCATAAACATCCATGCCAATAAGTGAGAAGGGCTCGTACAACTCTTTTGGTGCTTCCAAATCCCTTAATAACTCAACCTTAGCAAAGTTAGTTCCTCCAAATGCACCGAATTCAATAGCGGCCAATGGTAATTTTAATAATTCGCGAAGACTTTCAGGGCCTATACCCTGCCCTACTTCTTTGGTAATAACAGGGAAGTCCACTTTATCCAACAGCTTCTTTAACGTTTGCAGTGGCGGGTACTTAATCATATCCCCTTCGGGCTGAAACCATTCCTGCATGGGGTTTACATGCACAATGAGCCCATTAGCCCGCAAGCGCTTCACCAAGTCCTTTATTTTATCGAATTTCCCTGCTTCAACCAGTTCTTCGACCTGACAAATGCCTAGATTCGCGAAAAAAGGAAGGTCATCGCCAATCACATCGCGCATATCAAAGTCGCGGAAATGTGTGTCGTCGTTCAGTATTGACCTGCATGAACCCAGGCCCATTCCGAAACCGAATTCACGGCAAGCTTGTGCCAGGTTATGGTTTATTTTATAAGCAAGCTGGGTTCCACCCGTCATGCTCGACACCCACATGGGAGCCTTGCATGCTTTCCCGAGAAACTGCATGGGCGTAGGTCCGTTTACAGGATGCGCAGCAAGATAAGGTTCGTAATTAAACCTTTTATCAAGCAACTCAATGGGTGTTTGCGATTGAAAAGCAAGTTCGATATGGTCTTTTTTGCGGTCTTCCATGGGAATTTGATGGTTTCAGACAAAGATAAGCGATTGATATTATAACCCCAAATGCCTGGATATAACCAGCCTTAAAATCTCAGAAGTTCCCTCTCCAATTTGCAGCAACCGCTGGTCGCGATAGAAACGCTCAATATCATATTCGCGCATTAACCCGTAAGCGCCGTGTATCTGGAGCGATTCGTCGGCGATTTCCCTGGCTATTTCTGAACAATACAATTTAGCCATCGCGGCTTCCTTGGCATACTGTTGTCCGTTATCCTTCAACCATGTTGCATGATAAAGTAAATTGCGGGCCAGCTCAATTTTAGTTGCCATATCGGCCAGTTTAAAGGCATTTACCTGAAATTTACTAATGGGTTTGCCAAACTGTTGGCGTTTTTGCGCATAGTTCATGGCCATTTCGAATGCGCCGCGTGCAAGGCCTAGACCCATAGCTGCTAGCGTAAGTCGTCCCGAATCAAGTGTTTCGAGCATGATCTTGGAGCCATCGCCTAGGTTTCCTAATAAATTTGCTTTCGGAACACGCACATGGTTGAAATAAAGGCGTGCCGTATCAATTGCCCGCCACATCATTTTACCACGTATTTTCTCTGCACGATAACCCGGAGTTCCGGTTTCTACAAGGATGGTGGAAAGTTCTTTCTTCCCATCCTTCTCTCCGGTGATAACCTGTATGGTTACCCCTGCCGAAATGGTTGTTGACGCATTGGATATAAAAAGCTTAGAGCCATTAATAACCCACTCGTCGCCTTCAAGAACGGCACGGGATTCTGTACCTCGCGAATCGGAACCTGCATTCTCCTCGGTAAGTCCAAATGCCCATAGCGCCTTACCGGTACATAATTGTGGTACAAATTTCCGGCGCTGCTCTTCGGTTCCATAACGATACAAAGGTCCAATCCCCAGTGAGTTGTGCGAAGCCAGAATAGCCGCCTGCGAGCTGTCAACTCGGGCAAGCTCTTCAATAGCTATAATAAATGACATATAGTCTAACCCTTGGCCCCCATATTCCTTAGGTATAGCAATCCCAAATAATCCCAATTCCCCCATGCGCAAGCTTAATTCTGGCGAGAATTGTTCTTTCTCATCCAGTTCCCTTGATTTTGGCCGTACTTCTTTCTCCGCGAATTCCCTAACACGTAGCCTCAACTCATCGTGCGCTTTGTTAGTAAATATATCCATATATTTTATTTATTATTAACTAATTATAGGACAATGCTACCAACAACCCGCTACCAGCAACCGTTTCGCTGCTGTTTAACAGTTTTTGTAGGATATATCCTTCGTTTGGAGCAAGGATATTGTTTTCCAACTTCATCGATTCAATGATCATAATTGCTTCTCCTTTCCTGATCTTGTGTTCTCTTAATTATTCCCCGAAGCACTTTACTTCTGCGGGTTTGATGTACTATTTTATGAAGTGCTGATATAAAATATGTTTTTCAGCACATCAAACAAGAATATATTGAATTGGTTCATTTACTTCCAAAAGGGCTTCCTCTTCTCCAGAAAAGCTAGCATTCCCTCCTGTCCGTCAGCTGATTTACGTGCCTGAGTAATTACATCCGCTGTAAAATCAACCATTTTCAAGTAATGAACACTTTCACTGAACCGGTTAATGAGATTTTTAGTACGTTCAAGAGCCATTGGACTATTCTCTATCAGTTCTCCAATCAGATTATCCAGCGTTCGTTCTATCGCGGCCTCATCTACTGCCCAATTTACAAGGTTCATTGCCATAGCATCATTTCCGGTAAACTTGCGGCCAGTTAACATGAGTTCTTTCGCTTTTGCAGTGCCAATTTTTAAAATTACATAGGGAGAAATGATAGCAGGAACAAGTCCCAACTTGACTTCCGAAAATGAGAATACTGCTTCTTTTGAACAAATGGCCAGATCAGCAGCTGCAATTAGTCCAATCCCTCCACCCAAAGCTGCGCCATGAGCGACAGCGATTACAGGTTTGGGAATTTCTGCCAGTTTATGAAAACACCGAGCCATGAGCTTTCCTTCTTCGAGGTTTACATCAAATGAAGCATCGTTAAGGCATTTCATCCAGTTCAAATCGGCTCCGGCACAGAAAAGCTTTCCCCTGCCTCTTAGAACTACGACCTTAACTGCTTCGTTATAAGAAATGGCATCAAATGCCGCATCCAACTCCTGAATCATCATACCACTAAAGGCATTCCGCACTTCGGGACGGTTCAACCAGATGGTTGCTACATTCTCTCTTATATCTACTTCAATGGTTTTGTACATTTTACTGTAGCTTTAATGGGTAAATTGATTGGGTTTATTGTTATACCGATACTACATCCTGTATACGCCGCTTCGAGGTTCATCAAATCTTCTATTCAATGAAAGCTCAATACATAAAGCGAGCATTTTACGGGTTTCCAAGGGGTCAATAATGCCATCGTCCCACAAGCGCGAGGAACTGTAATATGCGGCACTTTCTTCCTCGTACTTTGCAAGAATAAATTCCCTTAGCTTTTGAAGTTCAGCTTCATCCGGGGACTTTCCATCCCCTTTTGTCTGATCTTTCTTTACTGTAACCAACACGTCCGCTGCTTGTTCACCGCCCATTACCGATATTTTGGCATTGGGCCACATAAACAGGAAGGTGGGGTCGTAAGCACGGCCAGCCATAGCATAATTACCTGCACCAAAGGAGCCTCCGATGATAATGGTGAACTTAGGCACAACCGCATTGGCCACTGCATGAACAAACTTTGCCCCATCGCGCGCAATTCCGCCATGTTCATACTGTTTACCAACCATAAAACCGCTTATATTCTGAAGAAAGATGATGGGTATTTTGCGGAAATTACACAGCTCAACAAAATGCGCACCTTTAAGCGACGACTCTGAGAAAAGCACGCCGTTATTGGCAATAATACCTACCGGATATCCCATGATATGGGCAAAACCTGTAAACAACGTTGTTCCGTAACGGGCCTTAAATTCGTGAAACTTGCTTCCGTCTACAATGCGGGCTATTATCTCATGCGGATCCACAGGCTTTCTGAGATTTAGTGGAGCTATCCCATACAAATCATCAGGGTTGTAATGTGGCTCCTCGGGCACAATCCTGTCTATTGCCTGTTTCTGAGCCTTTGGAAGTGTTTCAAAAATGTTCCGGCATATTCGAATGGCTTCCCAGTCATTTTCTGCCAAATGATCGGAAACACCTGAAATGGCAGTATGTACATCACCTCCGCCCAATTCTTCAGCAGTTACTTCCTCTCCTGTAGCAGCTTTAACCAATGGAGGACCGCCAAGGAAGATGGTGCCCTGATTTCTTACAATAATGGATTCATCACTCATGGCTGGGATGTAAGCGCCTCCGGCTGTGCATGAACCCATAACGATGGAAATCTGCGGAATACCTTCCGCTGACATTTGCGCCTGATTGTAGAAAATCCGGCCAAAATCATACCTGTCCGGGAATACACTGGCCTGCTCCGGCAGATATACGCCGCCGGAATCGACCATATATACACATGGAAGCTTGTTTTCGCGGGCAATTTCTTGTGCCCGGATGTGCTTCTTTATTGTTTCTTTCACATATGTACCGCCCTTCACTGTTGCATCGTTAGCAACAATAACAGTTTCGCGACCATGTATCATACCAATACCGGTTATTATTCCGGCAGAAGGAAATTGGTTATCGTACTGGTTGAAAGCAGCGAAAGTGGACAGCTCGATAAAAGGAGTATGCGGATCGATAAGCAATTCAATGCGTTCGCGAGCCAATAATTTATTGCGCGACTTATGTTTGGCGATTGCGGCTTCTCCGCCGGCCTTGTAAATTGCAGACAGCTTTTCATTAAAAGCCGAAAGAATGGAAGCATATTGTTCCTTATTTGCCAGAAAAGATGCGGAATTAATATCAACTGTCGACTGTATTGTATCCACTGCTAAACAAATTTAATTTCATAAACTACTTATTTAACAGCGGTTGATTCAATTCTGTTCAAAGAATTTCGAGTTTCGATAAAATAAAAATCCCCCTTGTGCGTACAAGAGGGATTTCGAATATATAAAGTTTTCAGATTAATATCTTCTCTGCTTTTCCTTATCAAAGCCTGCTGGCTTTACAGAAATCTTGCGGCCTTCAATATTGCACTCTTTGAAAGCATCCATTAATTCGTTGGCGTAGCGGCTGTCGGCTTCAAACATACTGTCATTCTTCATTATACTGGCTTTGCCTATGCCAATGCTGCGGTTACGTGTATATTCGTTGATCAGACCGATGAGATGACGCGGCGTTGTTAAGCCGTCGCGTGAGCCCATGTTGATGCGGAACATGGTATAACGGGTGCTGTTCGATTCAAAACCTCTATCAAAGCGTGATTCGCCACGACGATCGCCTCTGCGGTCACCTCTATCGCTACGCTCAAATCTTTCACTGCGATCCCGACGATCATTGCGGTCGCCACGCTCAAATCTGCTGCCTTTATCGCGCTCAAATCTGTCGCGGGAAGAAGATTCCTTCACGTTTATATCCACTGCGTTCTTGTAATATTCAAGGAATCGGTTGAACTCGGCGGAAACGAACTTCTTAATGAGCTCTTCACGGCTCATCGCTTCCAACTTCTCATAAATAGCCGGAAGAAATTGTTCGATTTGTTCATCGTTCACTTCCACCTTCTCCATTTTATCCACGAGACCAATAAGCTGTTTTTCGCATATTTCCTTTCCATTGGGAACCTGTTTATGCTCAAACTTCTTCTTAATCATACGCTCAATCTGAATAATTCTGCCTTTTTCCTTCATGTGCGTAATGGAAACAGAAATACCACTCTTGCCTGCACGGCCCGTACGGCCACTACGGTGGGTGTATATTTCCACATCGTCAGGAAGATTATAGTTGATAACGTGTGTTAAGTCTTCAACATCAAGTCCGCGTGCAGCCACGTCCGTAGCCACGAGCATCTGTAGATTCTTCAGGCGGAAACGTTGCATAGCATAATCGCGCTGTTGTTGCGAAAGATCGCCGTGTAAAGCATCGGCGCTATAGCCGTCTTTCATTAGCTTTTCAGCTACATCTTTGGTTTCCTGGCGTGTACGGCAAAAGATAATGCCATAGATGTCCGGGTAATAGTCAACAATGCGCTTGAGTGCCAAATAACGATCAGCAGCATGCACCATGTAATACTGGTGTTTTACGTTCTCAGC
>DATALJ010000099.1:0-46461 GCA_036261135.1 Bacteroidales bacterium | reverse complement strand
ACAGCCGACCGGTATTTCGGGGTTATCATTAATGAAGCAATAACGGAGACCACAAAGGCAATGGCCGATATAGCCAACAGGAGCTTCTTCTGTTTCCAGATATAAATGATAAAATTCAACGAGCTGTTCCGATCCCTTTTCTTGCCCATGTTGTAGGTTTTAGGTTAGTTCACCTTAATAATAAAGTAATTTTTCTTGCCTTTCTGAACAAGGATATATTTGTTATTGATAAGGTGGCTTGTGTTTACAACCGCGTCAATTCCCGCAATCTTGTTTTTATTGATGCTTAAACCTCCGCCCTCAACTGTTCTGCGGGCTTCTCCCTTCGATGGGAAAATCTGCGTTTGAACGCTGGTAAGCTCCAGTATATTGATACCTTGCTCAAGTGTTGATTTTTGCAGCTCGAATACAGGTACCCCTTCAAAAACACTGAGGAATGTAGCTTCGTCGAGCTTAGCCAATGTTTGGGCGGTTCCGGCGCCAAAGAGAATTTGCGAAGCATCTTCGGCAGTTTTCAGTTCTTCCTCGCCATGCACGAAGGTGGTTACTTCTTTCGCAAGCGCTTTCTGGAGAATACGCAGATGAGGTGCTTCTGCATGCTGTCTGGTAAGCTCTTCAATGGTTTCTTTCGAAAGGAAAGTGAATATGCGAATGAATTTCTGAGCATCTTCGTCGGATGCATTAATCCAGAACTGATAGAAAGCGTAGGGAGAGGTGCGTTTCGGATCGAGCCAAACATTCCCTTTCTCGGTTTTTCCGAATTTGCCACCATCGGCTTTTTTAATCAGCGGACAGGTAAGGGCAAAGGCTTCGCCACCATCTTTCCGTCTAATCAATTCGGTACCTGTAACAATGTTACCCCATTGGTCGCTACCGCCCATCTGGAGTTTACAGTTTTTATTTTTGTAGAGATGGTAAAAATCGTATCCCTGGATAAGCTGGTAAGTAAATTCGGTGAAACTGATACCATTTTCGCTTTCAATTCTTTTCTTTACGCTGTCCTTGGCCATCATGTAATTAACCGTGATGTGTTTTCCCACGTCGCGGATGAAATTCAGAAAGCTGATCTCTTTAAACCAGTCGTAATTGTTCACCATTTCGGCAGCATTGGGCTTGGAAGGGTCGAAATCGAGGAACTTTGCGAGTTGTTTGTGAACGCCCTCCACGTTTTTGCGCAGTATATCTTCGCTTAGTAAATTACGTTCCTCGCTTTTACCTGACGGATCGCCAACCATACCTGTGGCACCCCCTACAAGAGCAAACGGTTTATGGCCTGCACGCTGAAAATGTACGAGAAGCAGGATTGGAACGAGACTTCCAATATGTAAGCTATCAGAGGTTGGGTCAAATCCAATATATGCGCTGGTCATTTCTTTAGCCAGTTGTTCTTCTGTACCCGGCATCACATCGTGGATCATTCCACGCCACGTAAGTTCTTCAATAAAGTTCATGAAAATAGTATTTATCCTTTGGTTCATGGAATGTCCATGAAATTCATCTGATTTTAAAATTCGAACAAAGATATAAATTATTGCCAGTTGAATTAACTCCCAACAATTCCCTTTTTTAGTTTATCGAAATGAAGATGTGGAAAAATAGCAGGTGCAATCTTAGCTACAGGTTTATAAAGGTACGATTTATCAATTGCCTGTTGCTTTATAATGTGTTTATCTACGTCGAACTTTTGAATAAGAAACAATACAATACTCACAATAAAGGCCATTTTCAACAACCCGAACAGAAAGCCGCCCCATTTATTGAGAGCGCCAATAACCGATTCGCTAAGGCTTTTGGTAAGGAATACTCCAATAAAATGAACAATTACAATAACTATAACAAAAATGATTGCAAAAGCAACATACGGCACAATCGTTTCGCCAATATGAAATACTTTAAGCAGCCATTGTGCAAAGTAATCGTTTAGTTTTAACCCGGCCCAAATGCCGGCTACCAATGCTACGAGCGTTAAACTCTGAAGAAAAAATCCTTTAAAATAGCCGCGCACGGCACCGTATATCAATGCTACAAGAATAAATAAATCGAGAAACATAATCCGCTTACTTTTATGCAAGTATATTAAATTATTGGATTGGTCTGAAAAAACAATCGTTTCTTTTCGCATAATTTGAGATTTCTTATACTTTTAGTATGTTTTTAATTTGAACTAACCATAAAAAAATGATAATATGTTTACCAAATCCAACTATTTAATTAAAGAACAAGTAGCCTTTCTCAAACTAGTTGACAGATACGACATTTTTGATCCCGAAACAGGTTCTTTGGTTGCTTATGCGAAAGAGAATATCAGCGGTTTACAAAAGGCACTCCGCTTAGTGGTTAAAAAGACTTTCTTGCCAACAACGATCGAGATTAAATCGGCCAATGGGGATGTATTGCAATATGTAATGAAGAAGAAAGCCGCTTTTATCCGATCGAAAGTTGTGATTACCGATGCATCGGGTAACGAAATAGGCTATTTTCGCAGCAGGGTATTTACCATTGGCGGTCGTTTCGATGTTTTCAAAATGGATGATACCAAAATAGCTGAAGTAAAAGGAAAATGGACCGGATGGGACTTTAAGTTCCTCGATTTAAGCGGTAAAGAATTAGGTTCTGTATCCAAACAATGGAGCGGAATTGGCCGTGAGCTTTTTACCAATGCCGATAATTACATGATTGCGCTGAGTCCTTCGCTTCAAGGTAACGCACAAATGATGGCGCTTATGCTAATGGCCGGTTTGGCAATTGATGTTGTGTATAAGGAACAGAAATAAAAGAATTGATTTACAAACAAAAAAGCCCTTCCGATATATCGAAAGGGCTTTTTTGTTGACCTACTAGGATTCGAACCTGGACTAACAGAACCAAAATCTGCTGTGCTACCATTACACCATAGGTCAGTGCCATGAATTGCGGTGCAAAGGTATAAATATTTTTTTTACATGCTAATTTCGGAAATATTTTTTCTTACAATTTTCAATTCCTTTTGATTGCCAAGGCTTAATAAATCCGTTCCAAGTTGCCATTTTCATTCATTTGCAAAGGCTTGCCCAGCCAATAATTATCATTATACAAGGGGTTTAATGCATTCTCCATATAGAATTTCCTTCCCTCGGGGATATAGAGCTTAATGGAAATCTTGTGTTTCTTTATTTTTTCTGTTTCGGGAATGAGGTAGATTGGATCAATCATGAGCACCGAATCTTTTTGAACAAAACCAAACTCAATCTTTTCGGCAAGTTGCGCAGCTTTTTTAGGATCTGTGCCCGATAGGGTTTTAATAACATCTATCTTTATGTCGTTGGTGGTGCTTTTTTCAATATCCATCGACACAATGCCGTATTTATAGTTTTTTCCGTTGAACGAAATAGTTTGAGCATCATTATCCCTGCTATCGTACGTTACGGTATAGCTGCGGCCAAACCTTTTGTAGGTAATGGTCCGTGTTTCGCGATTGTTTGTTAACTCCGTTTGCGAGATAGGGAACTTGTCGCTCATTTTAATCATTAGCATTTTGTTTCCGAAAGGCGAAAGCACCTGTCCTTCCACAATTTTCTGCTGATTAATATCGATTCCTGTTGCTGTCATTTGCCATACTTCGGAACTTACATCATTATCATACCAATAGCGTTCTCTTATATCATTCACAAAAGGCTCTATGTTGGGCGAGAAATGAATATTCATGCCTTCGGGCAAGTGGATGATTACTTTGGTACGATTAAATTTCCAGCGTTCACCAGCCCGCAGCCGAAAAAAGGGATCGATAGTTAACACGGTATCAGCCTGATTGGTATACACCGACACAGATTTTAGAGTTTGAGTGGCTTCTGCATAGCTTGCGCCACGGCCTTTCTTTTCAATTTCTATATACGGCTCGTTACCTGTGGCTTTTTCTAGGTATATGGTTACCGGTGAAATGATTTCACTCTTTCCGTTTTTGCGGTCGATGCCAAACATTTCATCGTCCACATTATGGTAGCGGAATACATTATCTTCATTTGCTATCCCTGTAGCTTCTATGTATAAGATATTACGCGAAGTTTTTTGCAGTTGAACAACTTCGCTGCTGGTACTTTCGTATTTAAAGTTCTTGAACTGGTTGAACATGATGGCAGCGAACGTGATGATGGTTCCCAACCAAACTATTGATAGTCCTAACGAAACATACTTATCATTTGCCTTGAAACGTATCATTAACTTTAATCCCCAATATATAAGTGCTGCACAGGGAAGGGCCACAATAATAAGTGCTAAAACAAGAAGTAAGCCGCCGGTGAAGTGGTCTACAATAGATGAGATCATTTCCTGTAGCGAGCTGAAAGAACTTAATAAAGGTTCGTGAATTGCAAAGCTGTTGAAGTAGAAACCGGCAACAACGCCAACGATTATGCCCAGGGCTGCTAAAATGAATGTAATAGCGAAAATGAACTTCAAAAAGGTGCCGAATGCCATGATTACGTTTCCAAGTGCCCGGAATATCTCGTGGAAAAAGTTGTTTATTTTGCCACCATAAGAGCGGGTGTCTATTTGGGAGATGTTGTTTTTTACCCGTGCGTATTCATCGCGTACCTGGCGTTCGATATTTGAAATATTTACATCACGACCCCGCATTTCTAGCTTTTGGGCTGAAGTGATTGCTGCAGGTACTGCTATCCATAATACTGGATATATTATGAGAGATACACCGCCCGCAAAAATAAGGGCTATGAATATGATACGAAAGATTACCGGATCGACATTGAAGTAAGCACCCAGGCCACTACAAACACCTCCAATAACGGAATGGTCCACATCCCTGTGAAGTCTTCGTGCACCCTTGGTATGGTCTGCTGGTTCCTGGTATGCCGAATAGCCCTGTTTTTCATGGCTGGATTCTGCTCCGCCTGCAATATCTTCTGGATTACCCAGTATACCAATTATTTCCCCAATATCTTCGATAGAAATAGACTGTTTTGCCTCGGAAATTTTGGGTTGCATGAGCTCTACAATACGCGCTTCAATATCTTCGATGATTTCTTTACCCTCATTGGCTGTGTTGAAGTAGCGTTTGAGTGTATCGAGGTATATGCTGAGCTTTTCATAAGCATCTTCGTCAACGTGGAATATAATTCCATTGATATTGACGATTACTGTTTTTTTCATGGCGATGTGTATAGTTAATTTGTGAAAGTAAGGTTCTGCAAGGTATTTATCGATTCAATCAGTTCATTCCAAGAACGGTTAAGTTCTTCGAGAAATGATCGTCCTAAATCGGTTATAGAATAGTATTTCCGGGGAGGCCCCTGTGTAGATTCTTCCCAGCGGTAGGAAAGCAGGCCGGCATTTTTCTGCCGGGTAAGTAAGGGATACAATGTACCCTCTACCACTATCATCTTGGCCTCTTTCAGGCGATTGATGATGTCGGTAGCGTACAAATCGTGCTTCGAGAGAAGGAGCAATATGCAATACTCCAGGATCCCTTTCCGCATTTGCGCTTGTGCATTATCTGTAATCATGTTTTATTAATGTTTCATGAAAGGTTTAGGAAAAAATTTGCCACAAAGACTCTAATTTAAAGTCCCTTTGTCATTCCGGCGCAGGCCGGAATGACAGCTTCGTAGGCTCTTTAGGAGAGATGTTTATATTCTCGTCTTTGGTGCAGATTTAAATAAGAGTATTTAATATTCCTTAGGAATAATCAGCCACATAATAATATAGAGCAACAGCCCTGTTCCAAATCCGAAAAATAAAAGGACAAACAAAAGGCGCGGTATTACTGGGTCTAAATTCCAGTATTTGGCCATGCCGGAACATACGCCCCCTAGCACGCTGTCGTTGGTGTTACGGTACAAACGGTCGTAATTATTGGTTGTGGTATAATTGGTGAATGAAATGCCTTCGAGACGAAGCGTTTCAGAAACATCGTCGGATGTAATTACTTTTCTTCCATTGGAAGTAATTCGTCTGAATGAATTGGCAATGGCAGTTTCGGCGCGGGTAAATTCGTTCATGCTATTGTTCCTAAGCCGGTTCAGTGTTTGCTGTAAGGTATAGTATGCGTCTTCTTCTATCTGGAAGACCTCATTGGCTATGTGAATGGTTACTACTTTCTTCATTTTCTTAAATTTAGTTTATAAATGGTTCATTTAAAACTTCTATTCTCTCGAATTGGTTATTAAATCTGGCTTTTATGTTTTACATACTAAAAGGCACTACAAAGATATAAATTAATTTTAGTACTATGCAATACATAGTAGTATATTTTTATTTCTTTTTTAAATTATTTTTGCGTGTTATGTTTAAATGCCTTGCAGAATGAAGTATTCGGGAATGATTGTTAAAATGGACGCTGAATTTGGAAGTCCGGTGCAATACAATTTGCCCATTGGCGATGCCGTGGTAGATATGAATGGGCTTATTGGCCATAACATATCGCTTACCTGGCTCAACGAAATCAAATGTGTATGTTGCGGGAAGACGATAAAGAAGTCGTTTGGCCAGGGCTATTGTTATCCATGCTTTACAACGAGCCCCGAAACTGACTCGTGTGTGCTCCGTCCCGAAATGTGTCGCGCACACGAAGGCGTTGCCCGCGATTTGGAATGGGCTACTGAGCACTGTTTGCAGGATCATTACGTATACCTAGCGTTAACGAGCGACGTTAAAGTAGGTGTTACCCGCGAAACCCAGGTACCCACCCGCTGGATTGACCAAGGCGCATGGAAAGCCATTAAACTCGCAAAAACACCCAACCGCTATACCGCAGGCCTCATAGAAGTTGAGCTCAAGCAATATATTAAGGACAAAACCAACTGGCGCGAGATGTTACGCAATATTCAGAACACTCAAATTGATCTGCTTACCGAAAAGAAGCGCTTAAGTCAGCTTTTGCCTGCCGAATTATCAGAATATGTTTGCGGTGAAGATGAAATATACGAGATGGAATATCCGGTAGTGCTTTATCCGCAAAAACCGGTTTGCATCGATTTCGAGAAGATCAACGAAATACATAGTATGCTTCTCGGCATTAAAGGACAATACCTGATTTTCGATAACAATATTGTTATTAATCTGAGGAAACATAGTGGGTATGTGGTGAGGCTGGAGGAGTGATAGGCAATTTTGCACCACTTCGTTTCCGAATTGAATGAGTTGACGAATCTACAATGTAAATCCTTTCTTAGATAATTATTTTAATTAATTTTGAACGCTCAACTAAAAAATCCGAAATGTATCTGAAGAAACGATTGGAAACCATTTTTCACCGCACAATAAGAAAGACGGGATATGATTTGGTAAAATGTAAATATTCGCGTCATGAATTGGAAATAGAAGAATTGTTGAAATATTATGGGGTATCCTCTGTTTTAGATGTTGGGGCTAACGTTGGTCAGTACGCAAAATTTATAAGAATTGGCGGGTACAAAAACCAGATTATATCTTTTGAGCCTTTAACGCATGCATTTGAACAACTAAGCAAACAGTTTAATAACGATCACAACTGGGTTGGCAATAATTATGCATTGGGCGACTTCGACGGAAGCTCTGAAATCAATGTTTCCAGCAATTCTGTAAGTAGTTCCATACTGGGGATCAAGGAGTCGCATGTTAAGGAAGCTCCCGATTCTGCTTATTCAGGAAAGCAAAAGGTTGAGGTTCATACACTTGATGCGATTTACAACAGTCTTCCTATTAAAGGTAACAATATCTACCTGAAAATTGATACACAAGGTTTCGAAAAGAATGTACTTGTGGGCGCAAAACAATCGTTGCAGAAAATTAATACTCTTCAAATAGAGATGTCGGTTCAACCTTTATATGAAGGTGAGGATCTGTATTTTCAGATAGCAGATTACCTTTATGGCGAAGGGTTCCGACTTATTAAGATTGTAAGGGGCTATACTAAGGCTAATGGGGAACTACTTCAATTCGACGGGGTATTCAGAAGAGACTAACCTATTTACCAGCTAAGCGTTTTTTCGAGTTTATAATCCACCCACATACACTGTCAACAAAGTGATACAGCTTTTTCTTGCTTTGTAGCAGGCGAATTACCTGACCAATATTACTTACGTAAAAGTATCGGTAATCCATCAGATCATCAACCAATTGGGGGAAATTCTCTTTAAGACAAAGGTATGATTCTTCTTTTGCTAATGCCGCATTCCTGGGATTACTGCTGATACCCTCGAGGTTGAAGTAGCTAAAAGCAGCATTTATTCTCTGATACGATTTGTTATGGGTTACAATAGCCTTCAAGAAGAAATCAAAGTCGGATACAATTTTAAAGGATTCATTATAAAATCCTATTTCGTAAAATAAATTGCGTTTTATAAGTGAAGCCTGATGCGGAAGGCTATGGATGCAAAGTTTGTGAAGCGAAGGTTTTTCGTGAGGAACAATAGTCCGGAACTTGCCATTCTTCCTTATTTTCAAAACATTTCCCGAAACGATATCGGCATGTAAAGGCTGTTTAAAGATGTTTTCGAAAACTGTTTTATCAATCAAATAATCGCCCGAATTCAGAAAGTAACAATATGTTCCGGAAGCCTTTTCAATCCCTTTGTTCATTGCATGATAGGTCCCTTTATCTCTCTCGCTAACCCAGTAACCAATGTGTTCGGCATATTTTTTTATTATCTCAATGCTTCCATCGGTTGAGCCTCCATCAATAATAATGAACTCAAAATCCTTGAACGTTTGTTCAACAACGCTGCGAATGGTTTTTTCCAAACCATTCTTATCATTGTAGTTTACTGTAATTACGGATAGTTGCATATCCTTGTCAATTATATTTTTCTTTTCCGAGTATTCCGGCAAGCCATTCAACGTCAGATTTGAATAGACTCATAATAATTCCTATAAGCGATCTAATTTTCCAAACAGGTTCGGTAAGCCCATACATTTTTATGGATTTAATATAATCCTTTCTTGCTGCTTTGAAATCTTTTCGGATTAGCTTGTAACGTCCTGACCGGGAAAATGTAATCACTAAAAGCGAATGTAAACGCTTCTCTATTTCGTTTTTTGAATATCCCAGACTTTCAAATAATCCTGGAAACCTTTTCATAAACGATTTAATGAGAAGATAATATCCCCATGTTCCTTCGCCTGTATATGTTTTAGTAACCTGGGTAGTATATATCCGCCATTTTCCTAAAGGTTGATCGATATACGCAAATTCGCCTTTCATGGTTAGCTCAAAGATAGTAGGAATATCAACCAAAGGGAAATTAAAACCTTGCTGAAACCCGCCAATTTCTTTAAGTATATCGCGCCTTATTACCAGAGTGAGTGCAGGAATAGAAACATCGAAGAGGTATTTTTTAAAGAAAACGCCCGAGGGTTTATTAAAAAAACATTCGGTGTTTGCGGTATCTTTTGGAGCGAGATAATAGTCCGACTTTAAATCGACTGCAGAAAGATATGCTTTACCCCAAGATAACACACAAGCAGGTTGCTTTTCCATTGCTTCAACCTGAATTTCCAATTTATTGGGAAACCATACATCGTCGCATTCAAGAACGGCAACGTATTTTCCGTTGCACTGCTGTAGTGCAAAATTGTACGATTCGCCCAAACGAAAGATTCCCACATTTTTTTGTGTGAATGGTCTTATCCTTTGGTCTTTTCCAGCGTATTTTTCAGCTATGGAGAAGGTGTTGTCTGTGCTTCCATCGTCAATAATGATCATTTCCAAGTTGGTATAGGTTTGTGCCAATACCGATTCGATACAATCTGCAATAAAGCGTTCATGATTATAGGTGGGGGATATAATCGAAACCAGTGGTTGTTCGTTGTTCATTATTTCCTAAAATTAGCCTGCAAATATAATCACTTATGCTCTAAAATTTCTAACCATTTGAAAATGGATTATATTGCAACGGCAATCAAATGCCGACACTCAATAATTTTCTATACTTTTGCGGGGATAAATTTACTGGCATAATGTCAAAAGATGATTTAAAAAGGAAAACCGTAAATGGCTTTTTTTGGGGAACAATAGAAAGGGTTCTTAGCCAGGGTCAAGGTATGATATATGGTATTATTTTGGCTCGCCTGCTTTCTCCTAAGGAATTTGGTGTTGTAGGAATGGTAACAATCTTTATTTCAATTGCCCAGGTTTTTGTGGACAGTGGGCTAAGCCAGGCCCTTATACGAAAGCAAAATTGCACAAATACGGATTATAGTACAGTTTTTTGGTCGAATATCGGGATTGGTTTCTTTTTTTACATAGTTATTTGGTTTATATCTCCAATGATTGCCTCTTTCTACGAAAAGCCCGAGTTGGTTAGTTTAACAAGGGTTATCGCTTTAGCTATCATCATTGGATCGTTAACGCTTATTCAGCAAACCATTCTTACCAAGGAAATTGATTTTAAAACTTTAACAAAGATATCAACCCTGGGAACGCTGGTTTCTGGTGTAATTTCCATAATCATGGCATTTAGCGGTTGGGGCGTATGGAGCCTTGTTTGGCGTTCGATAATCGATAAGACCATACGTAGTATTCTTCTTTGGTTTCATAACCGCTGGGTACCGGAACAAAACTTTAGTATCAGGAGTTTTAAGGAGCTGTTTAGCTTTGGATCTAACATTCTGTTTATATCTCTTATTGCTGCTGTTGCAAAAAATATATATAACCTGGTAATAGGTAAAAGTTATTCTGCCGTTGTATTGGGCTATTATACAAATGCCGATCAGTATAGTGGAATCCCTTCAACCACTCTGGCTTCGGTAACAAACAGTGTAAGTTTCCCTGTTCTTGCCTCTATTCAGGATGATAACACAAAGCTAAAGGCAAGTTGCGGTAAGCTCAACAATACGATTATGTTTGTTTCGTTTTTTTGTATGTTTGGGCTTGCCGCAATCGCTAAGTCATTATTCTCCGCATTGTTTGGCGAAAAGTGGTTACCGGCAGTTGTATTCTTCCAAATATTATGTTTGGCTTACGCAGCATCTCCACTGCATACAATTAATCAGAACATAATGAAGGTTAAAGGGAGGTCTGATCTTTTCCTTAGAACGGAAATTATTAAATACATACTTTTTGTACCTATAGTGATATTGGGGATTATTTATGGGTTAAGTATTTTGATATGGGGCATAGCTTTATTCTATTGGCTTTCATTTCTTGTGAACGGAATGTACACCCATAAGCTTATTAATTATTCTCTTTTTGAGCAGGTTAAAGATATTTCTCTACTCTTTGTTTTAAGCGCTAGTTTGGCCTTATTTGTTTGGAGTATGGAGTTCTGGCTTCATATAAAACCTTTTTTTCTTTTAGCAGCTCAATCAGCATCTTATATTGTTCTGATTATTTCAGTTTCATATATCTTTAAGCTGTCAGCTTTTTTTGAAATGAAAGAACTCTTTTTCAGGAAACTATCATATATCGGTATTAACAATAAATCAATTTCATAATGAATTTCGTTCACAAAATTTTCCCCACTTGGTTGGTTTTATTTGTACGGTTTATCCTTGAACCCAAGGGGTATAAGCTTCGCCGAAAAGCGGTTCTAAAATTATACGAAAAATCCGATTTATTGAAGGATCCGGTTATTCGGGAAGGGATTCGATTTCTTAAAAGCCATAAGTTTACCACTTTCCCTTTCAAATGGGCGCTTAAATATGATAATTTGTTGCCAGAAGTATACTTTGATGAGACTCATGGAATGTTTTATGTTGAATATTGCGGGCATAAGTTATATTATCCGAAAGGATATTCAAGGATGCGCGCTATTTGGGCAACACGCAGCATACTTAAGGAACAGGATCCACAATCTTCTCATTTATATTTAACGTCAGACTTTTATGTAGAACCAGATAGTATAGTTGTAGATGCAGGTGTTGCTGAAGGAAATTTTGCCTTGTCTATAATTGACAAAGTAAAACGATTATACCTGATTGAATGTGATCCAACATGGGTAGAAACACTGAAAGTTACCTTTGCGCCTTGGAAAGAGAAGGTTGTTTTTGTTGAGAAATATCTATCCGATATGGATGATGACCAATTCGTAACCATCGATCATTTAGTAAGAGCTCTTGAAGGTGAGAAATATTTTGTTAAAATGGACGTTGAGGGATTTGAAAAACAATCTCTTGCGGGCATGAAACAACTATTAACAGCGGCCACAAATATAAAATTGGATATTTGTACTTACCACTTTGAGGACGATTTAGTGCAGATAGGCTCCATTATGGACAATTATGGATGTAAATACCATGTATCCGATGGGTATGTATTGTTTTCTCAACAGAATGAGACGCCGACATTCCGAAAAACCTTAATAAGGGCAGAAAAATTGCATTGAATGGAAAAATCTGTTTTAATTATTTCATTTTGGAACCCCGTTCCGCAAATGCCTTTTAAAGGGCTATTTATACATGAACAGGTTAAAGCACTGAGCAATCGCAATTCGAATCTTATTTTCCTCGAAGTAAATATTTTACCTTCAAAGGCTTTATTTAAAAAGGAGGTTAAGAAACAGCCATTCAATTTATCGCAAAAGCTAACCATTAATATTTATTCGTGTTTTTGGAAGTTTATATACGTAAATCCTTGGTTTGCCTATCGTATAATTAAAACAGTTCTTAAAAAAGAAGTTCCTTCTTTTCGGCCGTCACTGGTACATTCAAACATAATTTATCCTTGTGGAATTAGTGGCTATTTTCTGGCTAAGGACTTTAAAGCCAAGCATATTATCTCAGAGCACTGGTCTAAAGCTACCTCTCTTCTGAAACATCCTTTTTATAAACGGATAACCTATAAAGCATATAGCGAAAGTAAAGCTGTACTATGTGTTTCGCGGTTTCTTGAAGCAAGAATACGCCAAGCAGCCAGTATAGAAAATACTCATATCGTCCCCAATATCATTGATACGTCGATGTTCGGATACAAGACTAAGGAACTAGATGACAATTATATAACATTTACTTGCGCCGCTCACTGGAGTAAACCCAAGCGTCTTGATTTAATTCTGGAGAGTCTTCGGATTTTTGCTAAGAGTAGCCAAAAAACAATCCGTCTCAATATTGTTGGAAATGGAAATCAAACAGATGCTTATCACAATCAATTATTCGAAAATATCGAGGTAAATTGGCTTGGTTATATTCCTAAAAGTGAAATCCCAACTGTTTTAAATGTATCAGACTATTTTTTGCATGCCTCCGAAACGGAAACATTTTCCATTGTTATTGGCGAAGCCCTATGTACAGGCACTCCTGTGTTGGCTTCAAATACTGGTGCAATACCGGAATTAATTAATGAAAAGAATGGGCTTTTGGTAAATAATACCATTGAAAGTTGGGTCGATGGCCTTTATAAAATAGTTAATACATCATTTAATAATTCTTTAATTGCCAGCAGTGTCTCCAATAAATATTCCCCTGAGATTGTATCGCGGGAGATTGAAAATATTTACAAGGAACTTTTAGATAATAAAAGCTGAAAGAAAAATTTCAAAATCTTTTGCAAATTTAAAACAAACCATTACTTTTGCATTCGCAATTTCAAACAGCGGCATAAACGCTGGGTTTGAGAAAGCAGGAAATAATCCTCCTTAGCTCAGTTGGTTAGAGCATCTGACTGTTAATCAGAGGGTCTCAGGTTCAAGTCCTGAAGGGGGAGCGAAAAGGTTAGCAATTAAACAGCTAACCTTTTTTTGTTATGTACTATTTATACATTCTGCGAAGTCCCAACCATACTCAATTCTTCCGCAAACTACTATGGCTAGTTTTTTGAAATGAAAACGGGTATAACCAAAACCTATTTTTTCATGAGTCTTACTAGTCATAGCTTTATACCACCCGGATGGAGTTATAACCCATCTGCCTGGCGCGAAAGAGTTCCATTGCTTCTTATTGCCTTTGCCGGCTTTATGGCAGCCGGTTACCTGGCCCTTTATCAGTTCAGGATAATTGACCATGTGTGGGAACCTTTTTTCGGCAATGGAAGTATTAAAATTCTGAATAGTTCTGTTTCCTCTTTGCTTCCGGTTCCCGATGCAGCTTTAGGGGCTTTTGGCTATTTGCTGGATATAATAGCAGGCGTAATTGGTGCGCCAAACCGTTGGAAAACCATGCCCTGGATTGTTATTGTATTCGGGCTGTTCGTAGGACCTCTGGGTGCGGTAAGTATTTTACTGGTGGTTTTGCAACCTGTTTTGTTCAATGCGTGGTGCACTTTTTGCCTTGTTTCGGCGGTTTGCTCGGTTATTATGATAGGACCTGCCATGGATGAAATGCTGGCCAGTCTGCAATATATGGCAAAGAGCAAAGGAGCGGGCCTCTCGTTGTGGAAAGTGTTCTGGGGATATCAAACTTCAACTTTAAACAAGAAATAAAATGTGGGCACGAATTTTAAATATGGTATTCGGCATATGGATGATGGCAGCTCCGTATGCATTGGATTATAGCAAACCTGCTGTAAATAACGCTTACATAACGGGAGCTCTGATTGCTGCGGTGGCCATTATTTCGATGTCCGAATCGGTACGTGCGGTAAGGCACCTGAATAAGTTAACGGGAGCATGGCTGATAGTAGCACCCTGGGTTTTGGCTTCCTATTCCTTTACCTGGGTGTTAAATGATACGCTAACGGGTTTAGCCGTAATAATTTTATCTGCCGTAAAAGGCAATATTAAAGAGCGCTTTGGCGGAGGCTGGCAAGCTATCTTAAGACCACCAGTTTAGTAAGCTCATATTTCTCATTTATAAATTAGAATTTCTGTTTTCAAATTAATTACCGAAATTTGCAGGGATAGAAAACAGGTTATGTTTAGAACAAGTATTGTAAGAGAAAAGCTTTTTAAACTTTTGAACAGGCTTCTGTATTGGAGGCTTAAACATATTAACGACCGCAATTTTTTGATTCTTGTAAGTGTGTTGGTTGGGATACCATCGGCACTTGCAGCTGTTATATTGAAGCGTTTCGTTCATTTAACACATAGTTTCGCACAATATCTTCTGAAATTACCAGTAGCACAGTTTATTTCGATACTATTGCCCGTAATAGGTATTCTTTTAACTGTAATTATTACCAGAATATTCTTTAAAGGGAAACTTGAGAAAGGTTTGGGGAGCATTCTTTATGCCATTTCCCGCAAATCGTCGAAGATTGAGAAAGATAAAATGTACTCACATGTTATTACCAGTGGAATTACTGTAGGGTTTGGCGGATCGGCCGGATTGGAGGCCCCTATTGTAATTACCGGGTCTTCCATAGGTTCCAATATTGCTACTGCCTTGAATCTTGGCTACAAGGAACGAAGCCTTATGCTGGCATGCGGCGCTGCTTCGGGTATAGCCGCGGTCTTCAACAGTCCTATTGCAGGGGTAATTTTTGCGATGGAAGTATTACTAACCGAAATAACCATTCCTGCTTTTATTCCTATTCTTATCTCAACGGCAACATCAATCATTGTTTCAAAGCTATTATACAGCGATCAGCTTCATTTTCCTGTTGGGAATGAATGGTATATCCATGCTATTCCGTTTTATATTTTACTCGGTGTTTTATGTGGGCTGCTATCCGTTTATATTACAAGGATTACGCTCGGGATTGAAGGTTATTTCAATAAAAGAAAAAGTATCTTTAAAAAAGCCTTATGGGGAGGATTATCACTGGGCGTTCTCATTTTTATTTTCCCGCCCTTGTATGGCGAAGGTTATTCGACCATTAAAGATTTGTTAATGGGAGATTACTCGTCTCTGCTATCCTTAGGTTTTTTGGCTCCTTTTAAAGATAACCCCTGGCTTATTCTTATCATGGGGGTTTTCCTTACACTTATAAAGGTTATTGCTACCTCATTAACTACCGGCTCGGGCGGCAATGGCGGTATATTTGCTCCATCGCTGTTTATCGGGGCTTTGGCTGGCTTTTCGCTTGCATTCTTCGTTAATACGGCTGGTATTGCAGATTTGAATGTTTCGAATTTTATTGTGGTGGGGATGGCTGGCATTTTGAGCGGTGTTGTGCATGCCCCGCTTACGGCCATCTTTTTAATTGCAGAAGTAACCGGAGGTTATGTTTTGTTTGTACCGTTGATGATTGTTTCTGCGCTTTCGTATTTTATCGGTAAGTATTTTGAGCCTTATTCAGTATATACAAAAAAGCTGGCGCAGAAAAAACAACTGGTATCGAGCGACCGGGATTTGAATATACTGAGTTTACTGAATATTGCCGATTTGGTTGAAAGTGATTTTATCCCCCTCAAATCACATGGAACGCTTAAAAGCCTTGTAGATGCGTTTGAAGTGAGTAATCGTAATGTTTACCCGGTTGTTGATGCCGATAATAACTTCTTAGGGGTTATTTATCTCGAAAAGGTAAAGGGTTTGTTATTTAAACCCGAGCTCTATCAGGAAATAAAAATAATGGATATTACCGACACAACGGTAGTTCCAATCGATAGTAATCAGGGAATGGAGCTTGCCATGGAAAAATTCGAAAATTCGAATCATTGGAATTTGCCTGTTATCGAGAACGGGAAATACATTGGAATAATCTCGAGAGCGAACGTATTTTCCGCATATCGCCGGATGCTGAAAAAATCATCTTCGGCTTTTTTGTAAGGTTTGAGCGACTACTATTTATTTGTTTTTCGCATAGCATCATAAACCAGTCCTGCAGCAAATGCATATACCGCATGGTGTAAAGCGTCCACTGCAATTTCTTTGGCACTCCACTTTGTTATTGGCTCCGATACTTTATTGGCGGGTAACATAATCTGCTCTGCAGCCCAAATGCCTCCGAAATGAATTAAACTGGCTTTTGTTCCGCGAATTCCCATCAAATCGAGGGCTCCTCTGCAAATGCCCCAACCTGTGCCATATCCAAAATGCATAAACTGCGAAAACCGTTCTTCGTAAGCATCCTTCTTCTTTTGTAGCTCCTGTGGCGGCTCTTCATTTCCGCTTTTGGCTTTTTCGCGTTCTACATCGGCCAGTCCTTTTGGCTCCACACCCAGTGTATTGCCTCCTACAATTACAGGTGCCTTGCTCATGCTTCGCTTGGTGATTTTCATTTCAATCATTTGCGAAAGGGTTATGGCTACTGTACCTGCAAAGCCGGCGATTATTCCTTTCCCTATAACATTGCCTCCCATGGCAAGGCCTTCGAATATTTTAGAACATGTTTTCATTTTTATGGAATTAAGGGATTCTGATAAAATCAATAAAACAGACACTGACAGGTTCTGTGAACGCTGTCAGTGCTTAAACAGTATTATCCAGGGAAATACTCGGCAACCTTCTGTTTGAATGTTTGCACGATACTTCTGCCTCTTTCCGGATCGCCCTTAAGGATGGACTGCATATAGTGCCAGGCCTGTTGTGCGGTTATATGCGGTGGAAGCGGCGGAACTTCGGGATCCACTACTGCTTCGAGCACTGCGGGCCGATTGGCACTTAGTACGGTATCCCAGGCATTTGCAAGATCGTCAGGGTTACTGATCTTAATGCCTAGTAATCCCAGCGAATTGGCGTACTCAGCATAAGGAAATTCTGGCAGTACCTGCGAATCGTCAAATTTAGGATCGCCTTCCATAATGCGCTGTTCCCAGGTTACCATGTTAAGATCGCGGTTGTTTAAAACAAGGACTATCAGCCTTGGGTCGGTCCATTCCCGCCAGTACTTGCTTATGGTTATAAGGCCGGTATTGCCGTTCATCTGCATGGCTCCGTCTCCCACCATTGCAATAACCGGACGGTTAGGATAGGCGAATTTTGCAGCAATAGCATAAGGTACGCCAGGCCCCATGGTCGCTAAATTGCCCGAAAGTGAAGCCATCATGCTTTCCTCAATTACCAGATCGCGTGCAAACCAGGTAGCTGTGGATCCGGAATCGGCAGTTAGAATAACATTAAGGGGCAGCTTGGGCGAAAGTTCCCAGAAAACGCGTTGGGGATTAATCGGACTGGCGCTTTTCATTGCTCTTTCCCTCATTACTTTCCACCATTGTTTTATTTCTTCTTCGATATTATTCTGCCAGCTCCGGTCGGTTTTGTATTTCAGGAAAGGAATCAGTGCATTTAGTGTTGCTTTGCTGTCGCCTTTCAATGTGAGTTCCATGGGGTAACGGATACTGAGCATTCGCCCATCAATATCTATCTGAATGCCCCGTGCCTGGCCTTCTTTGGGGAGGAACTCAGGGTACGGAAAGCTCGAACCAACCATCAGGAGCGTGTCGCAATCCATCATCATATCGTATGTTGGCTTGGTGCCAAGTAACCCAATAGAGCCGGTTACATAAGGCAATCTGTCCGACAGAACAGCCCTTCCGAGTAGAGCTTTGGCAACGCCTGCTCCCAGCAGTTCGGCCACTTGCTTTACTTCTTCTTTTGCATGAAGTGCCCCGGCGCCCACCAGTATTGCCACTTTTTCCCCTTCATTAAGAATTTTCGCAGCCCGAAGCAACTCCTCTTCAACCGGGAGGGTAACAGAAGGAGCCAGTCCCACCCCAGAATGAACGGTTGCGTGTTTATGCTCCTGTTGTTCTACGGCGTCTTCGGTTTGTATGTCGTTAGGTATAATAAGGCACGTAACCGTTTTCTGGTCTATTGCAATGCGAATGGCCCTGTCCACGAGATGTCTCATCTGCGACGGTGAGGTAACCATCTGAACGTATTCACTCGCTACATCCTTGAAAAGGCTGAGCAGGTCTACTTCCTGCTGGTAACTTCCGCCCAGGGCTGATCGGGCCGACTGCCCTACAATAGCTAAAACCGGCTGATGGTCCATTTTTGCGTCGTACAAACCATTTAAAAGATGGATTGCCCCAGGCCCTGAGGTTGCTAGGCAAACACCAATTTCGCCAGTAAACTTGGCATGGCCGCACGCCATGAATGCCGCCAATTCTTCGTGCCGCACCTGTACGAACCGCATATCCGATTTATTCCTGTTGAGGGCTCCCATTATTCCATTGATCCCATCGCCCGGGTATCCGAAAATCCTGCTTATTCCCCAGCTTTGAAGTCGTTCTATCAGAAAATCACTAACATTTTTTGCCATAATACATATTTTTTTAGATTATTGATATTCCGAAAAATAAGTGTTGCTTTGTTTTTACACTGTGTAGACTTTATTCTACATCTCTTTACAAGCGTTCTTGTTGCGAAATCTTCCTTGCTTTTTCACCGGCATATTACATCCTTGTTTTGGGCGAAAAATGCGATAAACTATTCATAAATATTCTCCGGATAGTTTACCTATTGCTTTTGTTTCAAATAACATTCCACAGCCTGCCTCCGGGAGGTATTCAATTTGTTTTATCCCGGCTTCCCAAATGGTAATAAAATTGTATGGCTATAGAAAAATGACCGGTTTGAATAAAAAGGAAAATAAAAGTCTATTCAGTGAGAGGAATAAACTACTTACGAACATTGTAAAACTAAGCGAGGTTCCTTTGTTTATCCTTGCTATTGTATGGTTGGGATTGTTGATTGCCGAACTGACTGACCGGTCCAATTCGGGCCTCGAATCGATTGGCTTGGTAATATGGGTTATTTTCATTATCGATTTTATAATGAAGTTCCTGATTGCCACATCCAAGTTGCGGTTTCTACGCCGAAACATACTTACTTTGATATCGCTGGTAGTTCCGGCATTCAGAGTATTCCGGCTTTTCAGGGTTTTCAGGTTAATCCGGCTCACAAGGGGTTTGCGGTTGATTAAGGTTGTGGGAAGCTTCAACCGGGGCATGCGGTCGCTTGCGCTTACGCTTCACAAACGCGCATTTATTTACGTGGTGTCCCTGTCGGTAATTGTTATATTGTTGGGGGCTGCCGGTTTGTTTGCATTCGAAAAGGATGTAAACGATGGGTTTAAAACCTATGGCAGCTCTGTGTGGTGGACTGCTATGCTGGTTATGAGTATGGGAACGGAAAACTGGCCTAAAACATCCGAAGGCCGGTTCTTATGCGTAATGATTGCCCTGTATGGACTAGCTGTGTTTGGCTACATCACGGCAACCATCGCCACTTTCTTCATTGGCAAAGACGATCCCGCAGCAACCAAAGGTTCCGATAATGCCGGATTCGCTGATATTAAAGGTGAGCTGCTTGCCCTCAGAGAAGAAATAAAATCACTTAAAAACAAAACGCCATGAATTTTGATCACTTACATCCTGCAATTGTCCATTTCCCGATTGCGCTGTTTATAACAGTTGCTCTTTTGGGCATCGTTTCTTTGTTTAAGGAAACATTGTTTCTAAAACGCATGATTTTTTGGCTGTTCGCTATAGCCATATTGTTTGCTGTACTGGCCATAGCGTCGGGTTTATATGAAGAAGACCGTATAGCCCACAATGAGGCTATTCACGAGATCATGGAAAAGCATGAAACAAACGCCTTTATTGTTGCCGGTTATTTTGTTGCCCTGTTTATCTGGTTTTGGTTGCGGAAGAAAATTGTACGTAAAGCAGAATTCACCATCTGGGTAATCCTGGTAGTTGCTGGCTGCGGCTTGTTGGCTTACCAGAACGATTTGGGCGGACAAATGGTTTACGATCATGGCGCTGCCGTGAAACCCATGCAGCATCAGTTAGAGCAGGAATCGGGACATGATCATCATTCTGAATAATTAACATTTTTATACGATGGAAGCATTAGGAAGAAAAACATGGGTGATAGCCGAGGGCTATATACCAGGCGACAATCCGAATAAGGACAGGAGCTTTATCAGCCACGAAACAGCTTGTATCCTCAACAGCGGCGACGAGGGTGCAGTAATTGAGCTGACGATATTTTACAGTAACAGGGAACCTGCCGGTCCCTATATCATTCATGTTCCGGCCCGGCGCACTAAACACATGCGTTTTAACGAGCTGCAAAGCCCCGAACCTATCCCCAGGGATACCGATTATTCAAGTGTTTTCAAATCGAATGTTCCGGTTGTTATTCAGCATACCAGGCTCGATTCGCGATGGGCCGAGGCAACGCTGCTTTCAACTATAGCTTATAGTAGTTAGTTTTTCAATTTAGGTCATTGTGTATAGTTCTAAATTAGCCTGGTGGTTTTACTACGGAGCCATTCCCCCATTGGCGAAGCAGGGCTGTTAAGTTCTGAATTAGTCCCGGAGGGACGGAATTATGGTAGAATTTTAGGATTGAACCTTTGACTGAGTTCCGTAGGAACGGCATTAAACCAAATACCCCATAATGCCGTCCCTCTGGGACTTTTGAATAAGTGCTTCGTAGTGGCGTAGTCAGGAGACTACGCCTAGCGTACTACCTGATTTATTAGCAGTTCCGATGATCGAAGTCTCCTGACTACGATCGTTGTTGACTTTAGTCAACCCCCTCGAAGATTAAACATATTGTTTAAACTTCAATAATCCAATGGATATCCTGAACCCACCCTACGTATCCATTTCAAGCAGTTTTGTATCAATATCCAGTAATAATTTATCACGTGCTTCGCTGTTTATGGCTCCTTTGTGATAAGCTTCAATAATTCTGTGTTTTTCGGTAAGAAGGAGATGCCGTAGTGCCCAATCGTGTTCTTCTGCTTCAAGGTCTTGTTGCGAAATTTTCAAGTCGTTTATTGCATTTACATTCTCGTTGATGCGTTTTCTGTAGTCATTTTTGAGGTTTTCGAGTGATTCGGGCTTCATAAAATGCAGATGACTCAGGTGACCTATCTCTTTTAACCCGGCATGTGCCGCCTGAAGTTTGCCTTTGAGGTATTCGTACTCCGATTTTTCATCCGATCCGTTTACAATTTTAAGAAATACCAACAAACGCGAGAGAGAAAGTCCTTGTAAGAGAATGGAGAGAATCACAACCCCAAAGGTAATGTTTATAAGCAGTGCGCGAAAGGGAAACCCGGCAGGCAGCGTAAGCACCAGTACCATAGGAATAGCCCCCCGGAATCCGCCCCAGATTAGCACAGGGCTCCATTTCCAGGGGATCTTTTCGCGTGTTTTGCGCAGAAAGAAGGTAGCTGCTGAAATTACCAATACCCTGCCTGCCAAAACTACCAGGAATGCTGCCAGTATAACTTTCCGCGATTGCAGTAAAGTAACAAATTTTACTTCGAGCCCAATGAGTAAAAAAACAATGGAATTGATGGCAAAGGCAATGTACTGCCAGAATGTTTCCACCGCAATTTTTGTGGGCGGTAGCATTCCTACTTCCTTTGCATGGTTGCCGCTTATGAGCCCGGCCGATACAGTGGCAATTACACCCGAAAAATGGAAATGCTCGGCAATAAGGAACGACCCGTATGCCACAATGAAAGTCACTGTTATTTCTACCATGGGATCGTTTACTTTTTTGAACACCTGAACGGCTGCCAGAGCCGTTCCTATGCCTATTGCGGCCCCCAAACCCACTGTTTTAATAAAATCGAGGACTTGTGAGCCTGCCGTCATTTGTGTGGCAGAGAACAAGCCAAGGCTCATGGTAAAAAATACGATGGCTGTTCCATCGTTCAGGAGGCTTTCTCCCTCAAGCAGTAACGACAGCCGCTTGGGGGCTTTCATCGACTTGATGATGGCAAGTACAGCTACCGGATCGGTTGCCGATATGATAGCCCCGAAAACCAGTGCATGTTTCCAGTTAAAACCCGAATAATCGAGTGCATTGATCAGCGGTGCCAGCAGCAGTGCAATCAGCACAATCGACATAACAACTCCGGGGATTGCCAGCGAGGTTACTGTAATCCGGTTTTGCCAGATCTTTTTAAAATCTATTTTGTACGATGCTTCAAACAACAGCCCGGGCAGGAAAAAGCTGAAAAGGATTTCCTTGGTGAGTACAGGCGCGTTTAGTGCGTGGAAAAAACCCAGAACCAGCCCAACAATTACCAGTGCAACGGTGTAAGGTACTTTCACATATTGTACTGCAATAGCAACCGCAGTGGCTACCATGAAAAGAAGCATAAATGCAGTGTATTCCGACATAAGGCCATCCTGAAATTAGATTAACTACATTGCAACCCGTTGGTAAATCAGCTTTCTCTATGGAGTTTGTTTTTAAGTTTGTTCCATAAGTTACCCGCCACAGACGAATCTTTCTGGTCGCCTATAAGAAAAGCATATGGTTGCAAGCCATTTACATTGTCAAACACTATCTTAACCATTCCAAGTAAAGGGATAGACAGGATTACTCCGGCTATACCCCACACCATTCCTCCAACTATAAGGATAAAAATGGTAAAGAATGGGCTTATATTTACATTTCCACCAATTACAACAGGTGTAACGAAGTAATTATCGATTATTTGGGCAATGGATATAACTATAATTACTCCCAATGCCGGGCCGAATGAATCCTTGGTTATCAGCGCCATTGCAAATGGCAATAATCCACCAACCAAAGGACCTACATATGGGATGAAGGTTACCATAGCTGCTATTGCCGAAAGAAGAAAGGCATTTTTAATACCCAGGACCATTAACCCGATGGTGTAGAAAACTGTGAGTATAATGATAGAAATGGCCCTGCCAACCAAATATTGTTGTGCAATTTTGGTTATTTTACGGATAATTTCTTTCATTTCATTGCGCTGCTCGGCCTTAAATAGCATAACAAAGAAATCTTCGTATTTTTCGCGCTTGAGAAGTAAAAGGAACGTAAGTACTACTGCGAGTACCGAACTTCCAATAAATGTTGCAACTCCCTTAATTAGCCCGGCCAGAAAACCTCCTGCATTCTGTAGTATATTCTTTACCTGGTCCTGAAATGCATTCAACTGCTCCTTATTGGTCATCGAAAAATTATTCTTAATCCATTCCTGAAGAGCAGCAACAGCGCTTTCTGCTTTCTTTTGAATGTTTGGGAAATCCTCACTTATTGCTACTATCTGGTAAAAGATAAGCGATAGCAAACCGGCAATAACAACCATTATTATAACAACCGAAACAATTGTTGATGCAACGCGCGAAAAGCCCCATTCTTCCATTTTATTGGAAGCCGGGGCCATCAGCATAGCCAGAAATATCGAAAACATAAGCAAAATGAGTATCCCCCGCCCGTAATACAAGATAAGGGTGATTAAAACAAGAAAGAACAACACATTATTTATTCTTTTAAGCGGCGCGGGTTGTATCATAAGCTTCTGTTTACTTGTTTTCAACTACAAGGTACCGGGATGCTGACCAGAATTTGTCGGGATCGGTAATTTCCAGATACCGGACATTACTGGAATCAACCATGGTGTAAGTATCCGATGGATGAACTGTTACCATCTTCGCATCTTTGCTGAGGAAAGGAATGATGGTGTCTTTTTGGATATTTATAGCATTGAATTCGTTCGGGTTGAACTTTGGGTTCAGTTTCGCAACCCTACCGAACAGGCCTAAAAAGCCGCCTTTCTTTACGATAACTTCCCTTTTTTTCAATTCGTTGCTTTTGCCCACGGCATAATGCCCGGTGTTCAGCTTCATTGTAAGGAGCGCGATGGTATCGCTTTTCGACGCACCCACTGTGGTTAAACGTTTAATCCTGCCTTGTTGTGTCTCGGCCTGTGCTTTAAGATCCGCTATATTGCGGTCTAAATCCGAAAGCCTGCGTTCTTTTTCTGCTATTGCATCATTAAGCGAATCAAGGTGGCTGTTAAATACCGATCTGTCGCTCCTTGCCCGGGCATATATACTTTGTTGCGAGGCCTGAAGCGATTTGTACTTTTGGTCGTTCTCATCGAGAAGGTTTTTCAGGTGTTCAATGTCATTTTTAATTCGTTGCGTTGCATCGCCACCTTGTTTTTCCACACCTATGGTGTTTTCCAGTTCATCGAACGAAGCCACCAGCTGATTAATAATCGAATCGCGCTCGCGAACAAGATTGCTCAATGCCTGGTTCTTCTGGTTCAGTTGTTCTATGGTTTTCCTTTTGCAGGATGGAGCCACGGAAATAATCAATGCGAGAATGAATACATATTTCTTCATGATCTGCTATTTTTAAAGTTCCATGCAAGGCCATGCTAAAACCGTTCCATCGTTCATTTTCCTTAATTTTAGAGGGCTGTGCGTTTGGCTATACTTTTAATTGTAGAAACAATTTCACAGTTTAAACAAATAAGCTTCTGCTTACCTGCTGTTTGCAAACTTTTCTTTTATATAAACGAGAATGTATTTCCTGAACTCTGGCGCAACCACATTTTCGAGCACAGGTGCATGAATGCCTTTGAACGAAGCATTGTATAATTGTAACGAGTCGTACCCCGCTATTTTAGCGCTATTGAGGTCGGCAGGTTTAGGCACAAAGCTATGCCCGACAGGCCCGTTGCCTTTCCCATCGTTGCCATGACAAAAGATGCAGTAATAGCCATAGAATACCTTTCCTTTTTCGATATTCGATTTATTCACAGCAGGCGTTGCGATGGAAGAGAAGTCGTTCTTTGGATCAACAAAAGGAATGGCATCCTCGGGCGGTAGTTTAAGCTCAGCTTCAAAAGCTTTTAGCGATGGCTGATATTTCATGTGCGGGCCAGAAAACAAAAGGATTGCAGCTGTTACAACAAAGGCAATTGAGACTATTCCTATGCCGATGAAAATTTTCTTTTTCATTCAGTTATATTTAGCTTGTTTTATCATATATTCCAGATGGCTAGCGCGCGTTACAAACGCGCGCTAGCTCAAGGTGTTCATTTTTCCGTAGAAGTATCCTTACTGCTGTTTTGCTGTGGGTAGGCTATGTCAGGCAGAGGCGCGATGGCTTTTTCAGGGTTTGCCTCATCGGGCCTAGACGTGGAATAGACCGATTCCGACGGGGTAAAAGGCACAGTACCACGGTCCCACTGTCGGGGTACTTCGGGTATCATCATCAGTATTTCCATGAAAATGAATAATGATCCCGATAAAGCGATTATAAAAAGCCAGCTTTTTCCGGTGCTCCATTCTTTATGTTCTTCCGAGTCGCGCATATTACCAGTTTGTAGGATGAATAAACAGTTGAATCGTATACAGTGCCATGGCCAGCGCAATTACTACCGAAATTACCTTGATGGTCCATGGAATACCCTCCCAGGTTGAGAGATAGCGTGTGTCTGGCTCTTGCGGGTTGTTATCTTTCATTTTGCGGGGCTTCCATAGATCGGTATAAATGATGATAACAAAAAGAACAATCGCCACTCCGCTGAACAGCACCAGGATTGCCCGCTGGTTGCGTAAAATTTCGTAATCGAACATAAGCGTGTGTTTTATATAAATGCATATCCATTATTACTGTTATGTCAAGGCGTTCCCTGAGTTGAATTGTCGTTTATCTCGAGTGGAAGCCGGGATGCATGTTGCTGGTCTTTGAATTGCCCGCTTTTCTTTGCCCATACAACCACGGCAACTATTATACCAAGCATATACAAGGTATTACCGAACCAAAACATTATAAATAGTTTTTGTACATCGCTATCCATAGGCTATTATTTTCTTTGTTTTAAAGTATCGTCACTTGCAGTTTCAGGCTCGTAGGATGCATCTATGCCTTTGGGAGCAATATCCGAGTCGGTGTAGCCAATAAACTCCTTGGCTATGTAGTTCGAAAGGTCCCAGATTTTCTCCGATTCCAGGTCCTTTTTGAAATAGGGCATCGATGTGCCTGTAATTCCGTTCATGATTTGGTAATACAGTATTCCGCCAATGTATTTGCCGTCCTGGAGATGCCGTTTCAGCAATGTAAAATTCAGCGGTCGCGGGTTCAGGTATTTTGCTGCCCTTCCGTTTCCGTCGCCTATGGGCCCGTGGCAATTGATGCAGAATTTCATGTACATGTTTTTTCCACGCGAAACCGATGCCTCATCTGCAGGGTAGGGGTTGGGCATTTTTCTCCAGCTTTCGGGGACTTTACTGTGCAGCCACTCCAGGTTGGCATCGGGGCCTTTTGTGTATGCGTTTATTGCTTCGCGGTTCCAGTGTTTCTGACGTGCAACGCGCACATCTGCTCTTTTCCCGCCCATGTACTGAACGTATGCAGTAAGTTTTTCGATCTTGTCCTCACCCAGGAACTCCCACGATGGCATTACCGACATAGGCCTCGTTAACCTGGGATTTACAAAATGCGCTTTATGCCAGTCGTCCGGGTGTTCGCCTCCTTCCTGCGACAAGTCGGGGCCTGTACGTTCCGACCCCAGAATTGCCGGTCGCTGATCGTAGTAATCGCCGGGCTGTGCAATCCGTTCTGCGCCTATACCCCAGTCCACCCTTCGTATATACATAGAGTGGCAATAGCTGCAACCATTATCCACATAGAGTTTTAGTCCTTCTTTCTCTTTTTCTGTCATGGGGCGCCAGGTGTCCGATGGTTTGTTTTTCATCGATATTACCGGGAAAACAACCATAATAGAAATAGAAGCCGCCCATACCAGGATGCTTCCGCCAAAGAATATCGAGGGGGTCATTTTCATATTTCGGATCTTTTATCGGGGTTAATAGGTACCCGGGTTTCTTTCACTTCAATAGATGCTTCGGGCTTGCGAATGCTCATCAAAAGATTATAAAAACCGATAAAGGCTCCTGCTATGATGAATAACCCGAAAACCGCGCGTAAAATCATGTATGGCGCTATTTGCGGAAGCACCCTGTAAACGGTTTCGCCATTGTACCAGGCTTCGCCTTGTATAAGGCCTGCAATGGTAAGCACTACAAAGAAACCGGTTAGCCCTATCATCACCATTCCGAATTGCAGGTTGGCCAGTCTTTTTGAAAAGAGTTCGCGGCCTGTAATCAGGGGTATAATGTGCCAGACTCCGCCAATTGCTATAAATCCTGAAAACCCGAGTACTGCAATATGCGCATGAGCTACTGTCCAGTTATTGAAGTGTGTTACTTTTTGTATCTGCGGTAATGACTGTATGGAACCCTGTGCCCCAACTATAAGATACCAAATTAACCCCATTGCTACCCATTTGGCAGCCGGGTCGGCCATTACTTCGAGGCTCTTTCCCCGCATAGTCATCCACAGGTTAATGATGACAATGATTACCGGGATAAACATCATCATGGAATCTACAACCGACATGGTTTTTAACCAATGCGGGATAGGCGCCTGCAATAAATGGTGCCCACCAATATGGGAGTAGAATGTAACCAGTGTCCAGAAACCAACAATTGAAAGGGTATGCGAATACAGCGGTGTTTTGGTTACCCGCGGAATAACAAAATAGGCGACCCCTATAGCCAGCGGTGTTAAAAGCAGTCCGGGCAGTGCATGTGCATAAAACCAAAGAAATATGGAATCGAGAATTCCCGGTAGCGCGCCCGTTGAAGGATGCCACATTACATTGCCGATTACATAGCTGCCGCTGATCCATATAAAACTGGCAACAAAGTACCAAACCGACACATACAGTACATTTTCTACCCGCTTTATAATGGTCATTACCAGGTTAAAAATAAGGGTGAGTACGGCAATCATAAACGTAACATCAAATGGCCAGATGTATTCGGTATATTCTCTGCCTTGTGTTATTCCGTAAGAGAAGAAGACTGGCCCGCTGAGTACCGTGATGTTCCAGAAGAAAAAGCTGATCCATCCCAGCGGCTCCGACCACAACGTTCTTTTAAGCAATGCAGGCATGTAGTAAAGGCCAAGGCCAATGAGTGTAGTAACCACAAACCCGTACAATACCGTATTGACGTGGCTTGGCCGTACCCGCCCGAATACCAGTGCAGGGATATTGTTGAAAAACTCAGGCGCCATCAGGTGAATGGCCGATATGAGTCCATACAGCGTACCTACGATAAACCAGGCTGATCCGGCTACAATAAAGGCGAGCGCTGCACTATTTGGCTTTTTAAATAATTCTGGCATTCTATTTTGGTTTTTGTTTAATCATTTACCTGTGGCACACATAGCAATCGGTGCTTGCATTGTTCTCCTTGTGGCATTGCACACAAAAGCCCATGTTGAAGGTATTCACCTGTCTCACCCTGTCCATCTCGCTTACATTGCCGTGGCACACGTTACAATCTATTTTTTTCGATATGTGCACGGCATGATTGAAAAACACATAATCAGGAAGCTTTTCTCCCACCCGCTTCCAATGCACCGGCACTTTCTTATTGAAGCTTTCGTGCACCTTCTGTATTTCGGGATGTTGGGTAATAATTCGGCTGTGGCAAAGCATGCACGTTTGCATTGGCGGAACGCCTGCCCGCTTTGTATTTGCAGCGCCATCGTGGCACATAAAGCAGCTTATCTGCTTATCGGTTACATGTACCCGATGGCTGAAGTGCACGGGTTGTTCCGGGCCCATGTCCGACTTTTTATAAAGCGAGTAAACCAGCATCATCACTGCCAGCAGAAAAACAATGAATACGGCTATACCCATGATATATTTGCTTTTTATTACCGAATATTTCTCTTTCATGCTTCAGGATGTTTTAAAAGGTGAAATTCGGGGAGTATCTTAAGCATCAGCGAAATTCCGGCAGTTAGTAATGCCAGAAAGGCAATGGTAGGTACCACTTCTACCCAGCCGAACAGAATGGTGGTTTTCTCGAATACAGCAGAAACCAGCCACCAGCATTCGATCCACATTCCCGCAAGAATGATGGCCGATACCGAAGCCATGTAAAGCGGACTTTCTTTAACCCGCCGGTTCAGCAACATCAATATCGGTCCAAGGTATACCAGTGCAAGCAGGGTTATACTGATGTATTTCCAGCTGTAGTTCATGCGCGGAATCAGGAAAATGGTTTCGTCGGGCAGGTTCTCGTACCATATGGGCAGAAGTTGGCTGAACATAAGGTAACTGGTGAGCATGCAAAAGGTAAGTACCAGTTTTCCTATGTCGTGCAAAGCGCTCTTTTCGCCAGGTTCCATAAACAGAGAAGAAAGCAGAGCCCATGCCGCAGATGCTATGTACAAAGCGCTGATGAAGAAGTAGCCCCCCATCATCATACTGTGCCATGAGGGTTCAAGCGCCATTACAAAATCGAAGCCTGCTACCGAAAAGGTAATGGCATATACCAGGATAAGGATTCCTGCCATAGTTTTGTTGTTCTGCCTGCTTCGCCTGGTCATAAAAAAGACCGCCAGCAGCCAGAAAATAACTTGAAGCACCAGGTTACGCGTAAACAGGAAGTTATTGTTAAGCCACGGTTTGGCTGATTTTAGCCACGGAGCCCACTCGGACGAACCGCTCCAAAGGATAACCAAGGCGACAAGCGATGGGATTCCGAATGAAAGCCCTGTCCAGCAAAGCTTTTCCAACGACCCCATCCATTTACCATTCGAAATGATAACGATGGCTGGCCATACCACCATCCCTGCCGCTACAGACGTAAAGAAGAGGTAATTGGTAAGTAGCGAACGCCACGCTCTGGCTGTATCGGCATGAATAAAACCATACCAGACAGCTGCTGTGGCCACGAAGATGATTCCTGCAATTAATACTGTGCTGTTTATAGCCGATTTCTTAATAATCATGTTCTTCCTCCGCGTTTATTGTTTTACCTATCCTGCTTACCAGGTCGTCTTCGCCTTTACGGTAAACGACCATAAGTCCGAATTTATCCACACTAAATTGGCTGTTGTAAAAAGGATTTATTTTGCGCTTGTACAGCTTGGTATAGTAAATGGCACCTGCAAAATTGGCAATGGTTGCAAACAGTATGGTAAGCTCAAACATAATAAGAACAAAAGGTATAAGGGATACGGGTGGTTTCCCGCCAACTACCAGGTGGTAAATCTGAACCGATTTTACCTGAAGAAGGTACCCAGCAGTAAGTCCGCACAATCCGCCTATGAAAGTCCAGTATTTAACAGGACTTTTCTCCACATGCAGAAGTTTTTCCACTTCGGGAATTTTCGATGGAGTGAAGGTTTCCAGTTCATAAAAATTCTTGGAACAGAAGCTTTTTACAGCTCTGATCAGTTGATTGGCCGACGAAAAAACAAAGAGCTTTCGTTTTAATTCCGGTACATTCTCCTTTATTTCCAATCGTTCTCCTTCGCAGGCTGTGGGCACCGGAAGGGTATCTTTCAGCAGGTAATCTTTAAAGTCGGTGATGGACACGGTGGGCAGCATCTTGGCAAAAAGCATAAACATGAAGAAGAAGAACGCGGTAAGCCCGGCAAAAATAGTCAGTTCTACCAGCGAGGGGGCGAATGAACCCCAGTTGTGAGGCATAAAGTCGTGCGATGTAGAGCTTACTACGATGAAATACCGCTCGAACCACATACCTATGTTTATAAGAATGGATGCAATAAAGAGCCATTTAAGGTTGAGCCGTATCTTTTTTGCAAGAAACGTGAGGGGTACAAGGATATTCAGCACCAGGATCATATAGTAAATCCAGGATGTAGGCCCAGTCATGCGCCAATGGCTGAACTGTGTATTAAAGGTATTTCCGCTGTAGGTTTCGATGAGCGGCTCGATAATGTAAGCGTACGCAAGAATGCTGGTTGTGAAAATGATCAGTTTGGCGATCATTTCCAGGTGTTTTTCGGTAATCATATATTGGAGGTTCAGGAGCTTACGCATGGGAATCATGAGCGTAAGCGCCATGGAAAGCCCCGAATGGATTGCCCCTGCAACAAAGTATGGCGCAAAAAGCGTGGAATGCCAGCCCGGGAGAAGGCTCATGGCAAAATCCCACGAAACAATCGAATGCACCGATACTACCAGCGGGGTTGCCAAAGCTGCAAAATAAAGGTACGAACGGTTGTAATGCCTCCATTGGCTGAGCGTTCCTGACCAGCCCAATGATAAAACCTTGAAAAGCTTTGTTTTCCAATATTTCGGCCCGCGCGTTTTTGTGTATTCGTCTCTTACTGCTGCAGCATCGGGGATAAGCCCGAAGTAAAAGAAGATAATACTTACCGTGAAATAGGTGAGCACTGCAATGACGTCCCAAACAATGGGGCTCATGAAATTCGGATACAGCAAACGTTGGTTGGGATAGGGAAGAATGAAATAGAATACCCACAACCGTCCCAGATGAACCAATGGAAAAATGCCGGCAGTCATTACTGCAATAACTGTCATGGCTTCGGTGGAACGCGAAATGGCATCCCTCCATTTGGAGCGCACCAGGTAAAGAATAGCAGAGATAAGTGTCCCCGAATGGGCAATTCCAACCCAAAACACGAAATTAGTAATATAGGTACCCCAGCCCACCGGGTGGTTGAGGCCCGATACGCCCATTCCGGTTTTAACCTGGTAAATCCAGGCAACAACGCCCGCACCAATGAACATGGCAAGTGTGGCCATTACAAAGTAGTAAAGAACGGTGGGCTGGTTCATCGCGTCCAGCACGTACCGGTTTACTTTAGCAAATGGAATATCGCGTGTGTATTCTGTTCCCATAGTTAAACAGTTATGTCAATTTTTTCAGATATATTACAGAGGGCTTTGTATTGAGCTCCTTCAGAAGCTGGTACCTCCGTTCGCTGCTCATCAGTTTGGAAACTGCCGAGTTCGGGTCGTTAATATCGCCAAATACAATGGCACTGGTAGGGCATGTCTGTTGGCAGGCGGTAACAATTTCGCCATCGCCAACCTTTCTGTTTTCTACCTTGGCCTTTTCCTCTACGTTTCGGATCCGCTGAATGCAAAATGTACACTTTTCCATAACACCCCGTTCGCGTACGGTTACTTCGGGGTTTAGCTGGAGGGTTGCCGGGTATTCGTGTGTTATGTTCGACCAGTTAAAGCGGCGTACCTTGTAAGGGCAGTTGTTGGAACAGTAACGTGTTCCTACACAGCGGTTATAAATCTGCGCATTTAAGCCTTCCTGCGTATGTACCGATGCGAATACAGGGCATACCGGCTCGCAGGGTGCTGCGTCGCAATGCTGGCAAGGTGTTGGAAGAAAAGCAGTTTTCTTACTTTTAAGCTGGTAAGGCGGAACTTTCAGCCAGCTCATTTCCTTGCCTTCACTGCAATTCTTTTTGCCGACTACGGGAATATTGTTCTCGGCGTAGCACGCCGTTTCGCAAGCTTTGCATCCAATGCACGATTGCAGGTCGATAACCATACCCCAGCGGTGTGCTTTGTGTTCATGCGGCGGGTACAGGTCTTTGTCCTTGTGGTACCCCTCAGGGGTGGGCCAGGTAACTTCTTCCTGCTGAACACTGCCTTTTAGCATATCGGTAAGACTGATTTCCTTGAGCAATTCCCTGTCATGTTGGTCCTCGGTTGCGTTCAGATATAAAAGGACCTCGCTTTTACCAGTTTTTTCGATGCTTACCACCGGAGTGGTATCCTTATTATCGATATTGGCCAGTTGAAAAGCATTAACCCCTACCTTATTTGCCGTTGCGCCAAATGCCTGGTGTCCTTGTCCTATTTCGAGTGCAACTGTGTGCATATCTACGTTTTGCGTGAGTCGCACCGCTACTACCAACTGGTTACTTCCGGAGGTGACTTTAACCAGGTCGCCTTCCATAATATCCATTTTATTGGCCATTTCGGGGTGCATGTCGAGCCAGCTTTGCCAGACAATGTTCGATACCGGGTCTGGTATTTCCTGTAACCATGGGCGGTTGCTCAAACGTCCATCGTAGAAAAACAAGGAGGGAAAGGTATACAGGAAGAACCTGTTTTCTTCGGGCACATATTGTTCGGGTTCTACAAACTGCCGCTGTTGTAAACCTACAGGCAGTAATTTGTTTTTACGTTGAATGGTGCCGTTGCGGAGTAGTGTGGCGTAATCGTCCACTTCGTTGGGTTGGCGAAGGATATCGCCCGATTGTTCTGAGTTCCAGGCCAACCACCGGGAGCGCACAATTTCTTTGAATGAACGTCCGGATGTATTACCCGAAAGCTGAAGCAGAATATCGCCTGCACTTTTGGTATCATAAATGGGCTGCATGGTAGGTTGTATGAGCGAAATCGTTCCTTGCCAGGGTTCATAGTCGCCCCAATCCTCCAGCGGATAATGGGAGGGTAATATCCAATCGGCCAAAACAGCCGTTTCGTTTGGCTGATGACCAATAAATACTACAGTGGCTGCCCGCTCTATCAACCTTTCAATACCGGGAATACTATAAACCGGGTTGCAGTTGTGTATAAAGAGAATGTGGTTTTCGCCAACCGTGCTGAAAAAGTCTGATACGTCATTGCTTAAGGCTGTTTTGCTTATTGCATGGAACTGCGAAAAATCGACTTTCGATTGATTATTTAACAGTTCGTTGAGCAGGTTCGAAGCCTTTACAAGGTTTATACCTTCGCGTGATGCATCGGCAGGGTTTCCGGCAAGTGCAACAGGCGATTTTGCCGATGCAATGAGTCCTGCTAGCTTATCAGCCATTGTATTGCCGGCTTCAGTGAGTTGTGGCGCTGGCAGGGAAAGGCTGGCATAAACATCGGGGTTTACTTTCTTTTGGGCAGCGAGTAAATGAATAACCTGGTAAATAATCCCAGCTTCTGTTCCGGGCTGTGAAATAAAAAATTCGTCGGCATTTGTTGCGGTAATGGTTTCAGCAGGGCCAACATAGATAAGTTTTGCTATGTTGCCGTCTTTGAATGAATGAATGTTACCGAAATCGCGCGCATATTCCACCGGCGAAAGCCAGGTAGATAGAAAGTCGGCGCCGAAGCTCACAATCAAATCACTATCGTCGATCGAATACCTGGGGATCAAATGGCTGCCATACATCTCCTTGTTGGCCAGCCGCAGGGCTTCATAATTCAAAGGTTCGTAAAATAAAGGTTCCGAATTGCCCATCTGGTGTGTAAAATCGGTCATTGCTTCGGCCAGGGAACCTGTTTGCAGGTCGGAGATCAACAGTGCCTTTCTTCCAGTGGCAAATTCGTTACGGATAACCTGGAAGGCCTCATCCCAGTTTGATTCTTTAAAGCTGTTCTTTCTGTTGCCTTGCAGAACTTTCGAGAAGCGGTCGGCATTGTATTCTCCCTGCACCGAAGCTTGTCCCCGGGTACATATCTTTCCTTTATTTATGGTATGAAGGGGGTTTCCATCGGCTTTGGTTACACGCCCGTCGCGATGCCACATCAGCAGGCCGCATCCGGCGGGACATTCCCTACAGGTGGTGGAGTAATAAGCCCATTCGCCAGGTTTTGGGTACACAGGTGGATTAACGTAAGGGATCAGTTTGTTTATAAACTGATGTCCAGGCTCAAGCATCAAGGCTGCCCCGCCAGTCCCTGTCATTAAAAGAAATGATCTTCGTGATAGTTTACTCTTGCTCATTCTAGTTCATTTTCAGGCGTTTTATTTTCTTTTTTCAGCATATCTACAATAAGTCCGGTCCATGTAAAATCGGTAGCGCCATATCCTTCGCCGGTAAATGGATTGTAGTATTCGCGAAATCCGCTCTTTTCAATTAGTTTACTAATGCAGCTTATAAAGAGATTGGCTTCACGCTCATATCCACTGTCTTTCAGGAAATGATAGATAAACCAGTTGAATACAATCCACGATGGGCCGCGCCATATATAAATTGATTGGGCAGGATCGAACGACGGATCGTTCTTGGCTACCGACGGAATGGGATACGGAACTTCAAACTCCTCTGCATTAAAAAGATGGCGATCAATCACTTTTTTGCGGATCTCTTCTGGGAGGCCATCAATTACTACGGGGTAGAATATAGTGGGTGTAAGTACCTTTATTTTCCTGTAATCCTTGCCGTATATATCGTAGAACGCTGCATCCTGCTCGTCGTACATTGTTTCCATTAAGCGATGCAGTACTTTTTCGGCGCGGGTTTTATAATGGTCACTCTCCCGATCGTTGAGCAATTTCCCTAATCTGGCCATGATCCGGAGGTTCTGGATATAAATGGTGTTGAATCCTACCTCTTTTACAATGAAGTAGCCTTTTTTGTAAATGGTTTTCAGGTTATAACCATGGATGAAATTTTTAAAATCCACCAACACCATCTTCCAGAATAGCTCCCTTGTGGCCTTTCGATGGCGGAAACCCACAACTTCATCGAAAGTTGGCTTCCAATCCATGCCCGATTCAAAGGGTGAAATAATGGACAACAGCCCGTCGCCCTCGAAATCGCGGTTATCCTGAAGCCAGGCAAAGTATTTCTTGAGTTTCGGGTATATTTTCCTCAGGAATTCGATGTCGTTTGTTTTGTTGTAGATGTTTTCAACAGCCTGCGAGATGATTGGCGGCTGAATGAGCGCACTGGAATGCGTTCGGAACAGTTTACAGCCCAACCCAAGCCTCGACTGGAAAATATCCGTAAGGCGGTTTGGGAGAATTTCGTTCCAATAAATGATGTGGCCAACAAAACCATCGTCCTGTTGCAGGGAGAAAAGGCTTTCGATGTGTTTTTTTGCCATTTCAACCTCGCCCAGCGCTGTAAAAATGATGGCATGGAAGCAACTGTCCCAGAAATATTGCGAAGCATAAGGTTTCAACGATGGTTTGGTATAATGGTAATGGATACCGGTTGACCTGGAATATCCGCTAACCATATTCTTGTGAAGAATTTCCCTTACTTTTTCCCGTATTTCCTTCTCTGTCATAATACGCTGGTTAAAAAATGAGTATCAGGAGTATGGCGAGCAATACAATACCCACAAAAACTGCCAGGCCGCGGTTCATCGAAAGCCATACGGTAAAACTCCGATTGTGCGAGAGGGAATCGAACGGTCCATGTGCTCCGTGGTCGCCGGGTACGGGGGTCCAAACATTATTCTTTCTGTCGGGGCTGACTGGCTCATTGGTTTGTTGACCTTTATAACCATTCCGGGACAGCACCCAGTCGGCATACCAGGGTAGAAGCCTGTTTCCGAGGATTGCTTCGTAAGTGGTATATCCTACCCAAAAGCCGCGGCGCCTTGTAGCTGCTGTAAAAACGATTGCTCTGGCAGCCACTTCGGGTTGGTAAATCTTACCCATAGGGCGGGGTTTATTGGGGAGTTTGCTTAGCACCCAGCCAAACTGTGTGGTGTTCATGGCTGGGAGCTGAACCATACTTAGTTTTATATTGCTCTTCTCGTGTAATAGTTCTGTTTTCAGGGAGTCAAAGAATCCCTGCACGGCATGTTTAGAGCCGCAGTAGGCAGATTGCAGCGGGATACCCCGGTACGCCAGGGCAGAGCCAACAAGAACAATAGAGCCTTTGTCGCGTAACCGCATTCTTTTTAATGCGGACATTGTTCCGTATACCTGGCCCAGGTAGGTAACTTCGGTTATCCTTTTAATTTCTGCAGGAGTAACATCTTTTACAGGGGCAAAAACACTGTTCATGGCATTGTTTACCCAAACGTCAATGGGTCCGAATGTTTTTTCGGCAAGGGTAGCGGCATTTTCCACCTGCTCCGGGTCGGCTACATCAACCTTTACCGGGAGCGCTTTCCCGCCCATGCTTTCAATTTCCTTTTGTGCTGCCAACAGCCCGTCCATACCTCGGGCAAGTAATACTACTTTGGCTTTCTGTTTGCCGAATTCCCGGGCTATCGACCTTCCCAGGCCCGCTGAAGCACCGGTAACAACAACTACTTTATCTGTAAATTCAGTTTCCCATTTCATGGCTTGAATATTTGGTGTTTACTAAATCTGTTTGAAAGCACGTGAATGCTCACAGCTAGCGTGCATTTGTAACGCGTGCTTATTTCCTGTCACGCGTTACAAACGCGCGCCAGCCTGGGACGCACAGAGACTGCGCTTAGGATCATACAATCCAGTTGTCCCATGTGCCGAACTTCTCTTTAACCACGCCGCGTGGTATGGATAGCAATATGACTACAATACCCCCGATGGTTGAAATAATCTTCATAAGGGTTACCGGGTCGTTTATCAGCCACGGAATTATAGCTAATGCAAGCCCTGCCGCTATGTTGAGGAACCGCAACGACCGAACTACTTCGCCCATGCTGATAACAGATACCACTACAATGATGCTTCCACACAAATGATTGACATCGGCCAGTGGCGCTTTTATTGGTACGCCCAGGCTTCCTGGAGCAGCCATTAGTAGTGCTCCAAAAACTGCCGAAACAGCTAATGTCCACGGAGCGCTCATTCCCCAAACCGAAGCTGAAAGTACTTTTCGGAAAGACGATGGTAGTTCGATTATTTCAGGAGAGCGTTCGTCTTTGTTCATTTCGAAGGGTTTTCCGCCTTTCCAGAATACACTCCAGAATTTATCGCCTCTTTTCACCGCCTTTTTCATATGCTGTCCCATAGCCACTACTTCATCCACCTCAAGCGGTATCATAGGCAGCATAATTGCGGCAGCCAGCAGACAGAACGTACACCAGGCGCCTACGGTCAATGGCTGGGAAATAACAAGTATAATATGTGCTAAGCCCAGCGGAATAACCAGGATTCCAAACAGGGTAACCATCCATGGCATCGTTCGCCAGCGCGACGGGCTTCCCATGAATCCCATCAGGAATTCAAAGGTATAAGCCAGGGTTCCCAGCCCTGCATCGGAAATGGGGAGAGAATGCGACATGGCCGAGTTGAGTACCTGTTCGGTGCTGTTGCCAAAGAAGGGATCCCATACCGTATCAATATATCCCAGCTGAAAAGCTGCCAGGTAGCGCGATACAATAAACCCCAGAAAACCTGTTGCAATCATTATCCAGCGTTGCGCCCAGCTCGATGGGTTATATGTCCAGCCAGGAGGCACTTCGGAGCCCATTTTCATGTACATGATCATATTGGGCATTCCGGGAATAAGAACAGACAGCGAAATGACCAGCATTCCCACGAATGTATCGTTCAAATATGCAGCCGCTGAAGGTGACCAGAAAAGAAGAGGTGCCATACTTATCCAGATACCAATGAAGCAGATGATCCAGACACTTACCGGGCGGTTGGGCTTTAGCGCTCGCCATCCGAAGAAAACCAGCATTAGGCCGCTGATGATGTCGCTCCAGTGCATCGCCATAATGCGTGCTTCCAGGGAGAGCCAGACCTCGCGTCCTCCACTGGGCATCACAATGCCTTTGCCGTAGCTGAAGGTAAGCGGAGCCATTATCATCCAGGCACCAAGTAAAATCAACATCCAGTAAACCCAGAGCGTTTGCACATGGTGCATATGCATCATTTTCTCTCGGTCTTCCAGGGTCATTTCCATACTTTCCTTGTTCTTTTGTTCGGATTCTCCGTCATTGTCATGTTTCATCATGGGCCTCGAAACACCCCGGGTTGCCATTCCGTGTTCTTTTTGTTCCATAGTGAAATATTTTATGAATGGTTGTTTTTGTTTAATGCCATGGCAAGTATTTGTGCAAGGTGCAAGCCCTTACGCTTTGTTTCCTGTTCAATCTGCTCGCGGCAACTGAACCCGTCGGCAATAATGAGCGTATCTTTTTCTGCGCTTCGTACTGCAGGAAGCAATACCATTTCGCCGGCCTTTAAGCCGATTTCGTAAGGCTCTCCCTTTTTGTAGCCGAAGTACCCGGCCATGCCGCAGCAGCCTGAGTTCAATATTTCGAAGTCGAGCCCTACTTTTTGAAGGATTTTCTCCTCTGCGTTGAGTTTCATTACGGCTTTATGGTGGCAGTGACCGTGTACCAGAGCTTTCTGAGTTAATGGTTGAAACTGGTAATCGGGAACATACTTCAGAAGGAACTCTGCAAGTGTATAAGTTTGTTGCTTCAGGCGTAAAGCGTCTTTGTTATTGGGGAAAAGATTGCACAACTCATCCCTGAAGACCGACACACAGCTTGGCTCTAGGCCTACAACCGGCGTACCGGCCCTTATCTCGTCTCTTAGCGTATCAAGTATTTTCAGCAACAGCTTTTTGGCCAGATCGATCATGCCAAAGTCGAAAAGCGGCCTGCCACAGCAGAGCGATTGCATGGGAACAATAACCTGGCAACCCGTATCCTCAAGTACTTTTAGGGCGTCGCGCAATGTGTCGGGGACGAAATGGTTATTAAATGTGTCGGCCCACAGTATGACTTTCTGCCTGCCAATGGTTTTTGGCGGGTTTGACTTCAGCCATTGCTTAAAGGTTCGTTTTGCAAAGCGCGGTATTTCGCGTTGGGGAGCTACCTGGGCAATAAATTTGGCAATGCCGGCGAGGCCTGTGGTGTGTGTAAGGAAGTTGGCTACTCCGGGTGCTAAACTAGCCATACGTGACCACCAGTAAATAAGCCCGAAAGCATACGCTGAGCGCGGCCGAAGCTTATGTTTGTAGTAATGCGATAAGAACTCCGATTTGTAGGTCGCCACATCTACATTTACAGGACAATCACCTTTACATCCCTTGCACGCCAGGCAAAGATCGAGCGATTCCTTAATGTACTTATTGTTCCATCGATCTTTGATAATGTCGCCCCTGAACATTTCGAATAACAGGTGCGTTCTGCCGCGCGTGGAATGTTTTTCCTCGTGGGTTACCATGTAGCTTGGGCACATGGTTCCGCCTTCTGTTCTGCGGCATTTACCAACACCAACACATCGCACGGTAGCGTGTGCAAAACTGTGTTTATCCGCCGGAAACTGAAAACGCATTTCGTCGTCGGAAACGTTGTAATTCGTTCCCAGGCGCAGGTTGTTCAACTGACCGTAAGAATTGATTACTTTACCCGGGTTCATCTTCCATTGCGGATCCCAAATGCTTTTAAACTCGCGGAATGCCTCCACGAGTTCGGGGCCGTACAAGCGCTCCAGTAAATCGCCGCGTGCCTGGCCATCGCCATGTTCGCCTGAAATGGAGCCTTTGTACTTTTTTACCAGGTCGGTAGCTTCGATAGTAAATTGTTTGTAATTTCTTAAGCCTTCCGCTGTGATCAGGTCGAAGTTTATGCGGCAGTGTATGCACCCCTGACCAAAGTGACCGTAAAGAGAGGCTTTATATCCGTGCTTGCGAAAGAGACTTTTCAGGTCTTTCAGATATTCTCCCACGTGCTCCGGCGAAACAGCAGAATCTTCCCACCCGGGCCATGCGTCGGGTTCGCCCGGGATAAAGGCTGTGGCTCCAAGACCCGATTCGCGGACTTCCCACAGTAACTTTTCCTGCTTAGGATCGTCGAACAGCTCCATGGAGGGATGATCTTTATCTTTTTTAAGTTTATCCATGAGCAGATGCGCAGCTTTGTCCGCTTCTTCTTTCGAATTTCCGCCAAACTCCACCAGGAGCCAGCCATTTCCTTTCGGAAGCATAGAAAGTTCCGAGGGATGCATCCCTTTTTTATGCATGAAATTGATAAGCAGGTCATCCAAACCTTCGAGCCCAATGGGCTTGAACTTTAATATTTCGGGAATATGCGCGCCTGCATGGTAAACATCGGGGTATCCCAGTACAACTAATGTACGCGCCTTTGGGGAAGGCATAAGTTTCAGTTTTGCCTCGAGGATAGTAACACAGGTACCCTCAGTGCCGACCAAGGCGCGGGCTACATTAAACCCTTTTTCAGGAAGTAGTTCGTCGAGGTTAAAACCCGAAACCCGCCGTGGTATATGCGGAAAATTATTGCGGATGACTTTTTCGTGCTTATCTCTTAAATGCTTCAGTTTCCTGTAAATTTCGCCTTTAGCGCCGCCCTGGGCTATAATGTGATCCAGTTCCCGCTCGGTGGTTGGGCCTACCTCCATTATAGCACCGTCGTAAGTGAGTATTTTCAAAGCGTGTGTGTTGTCCGACATACGTGCCCCATAACCATAATTGGCAGCCATTACCGAGTGTACCCCACACGAGTTGTTTCCCAACATTCCGCCAATGGTACAGTGGTCGTGCGTGGCGGGGTCGGGGCCAAACGTAAGCTGCTTTTCTTCCGTGGCTTTTTTCATGTGGTCCAGCACAATTCCTGTTTCTACAGTAACCATTTTGTTTGCTTCGTCAATTGCCAGAACACGGTTGAAATATTTAGACATGTCGAGCACAATGGCTTCGTTGCAGCATTGCCCTGCGAGGCTTGTGCCTCCGCCGCGCGACAATACAGGTAGTCCGTATTTACTACAAACAGCTATGATTTCGATAATATCTTTTTCGGTTTTGGGCAGTACCACTCCTATAGGAGCCATCCGGTAGTTTGAGCCATCGGTAGCATATAATGCCTTTGATCCGTCATCAAAATGAATTTCGCTTTGGGTTCTTTGCCTGAGTTCCTTTTCAAGTAGTTTTACATTTATTATGCTCATTTTATCCTGTATTTTACTACGTCGTGCGTTTTTAGTTCCAAGCCCAACCCGTATTTATCGCTGTTTGGGAATAGCCTTCCATTTGTAGGTGCTGGCATACCATCGAAAAATTCGTTTTCGATGCGTACATGGTCATGAAAATACTCGGCTATATAGAAATTGGGTAATGCAGTTGCAACATTGGCATGTAAAGCCGGTGCGCAATGCGATGAGAACGGGATGCCAAAAGCCTGGCAGAGATGCCCTGCTTTAAGAAACCCTGTTACTCCACCACATCGGGTAATATCTGCCTGAAGAACATCTACTGCTTGTGCTTCCAGCATTTTTTTAAAATAGGAGAGCGTGTATCCGTATTCGCCAGCGCTAATGTTTATGCAGGCAGGTGTGTGCGCTCTTATAAAATGTAAACCGTCGGTATTGTCCGACGAAACCGGTTCCTCATACCATTGAACATCGTATTTGATGAACTCTTCGGCCATTTTCAGTGCTTGTTTTACAGTATATGCGCCATTGGCGTCAACAAACAGGGTGTTGTTTCCTATGGCTGTTTTGGCAGTTTTAATCCTGTCTATATCCTGCTTTGGTTCCCGTCCTATCTTCATTTTCATGTACTGTATGCCTTCTTTTGCCCATTGCTCAAATTGTTGTGTTAGCTGGTTGTTATCGTACGAAGTGAAACCACCGCTTCCATAAATTGCGATACTTTCGGATGCTTTCCCCAGCAGCGAGGCAAGTGGCAGTTCAAGTATCCTGGCTTTCAGGTCCCAGAGGGCAATATCCATTGCCGATATGGCCATGTAAGCAATACCGCAGTTTCCGTCATTTCGTATTTGCCGAAACATAAGATTATGCAGGTATTCAATATCCAAAATGTCTTTTCCTACTATAAGGGATGCGAGTTTGTTTTGAATATAGGGCGCAATTACCTCATTTCCGTATGTGTAGCCAATACCGGATTTCCCTCCGCCGGATACGGTAACCAAAATCATAATCGTATGATCCCAAACATACGTACCATCGGATTCAGGCAAATCGGTGGGTATTTTATAGGTATTAACTTCAATTGATGCTATCTGATTTAGGGAGAAATGCATACGATCGGTGATTTGACAATCCGCCTTGCCAATGGTGTGCCATGCATTTGATTGTCAGATTTTATTTTGAAAAAAGGTTTAATCTGCATGCATAGGTGGTAAAAACGATAAACAAAATTGTTCTGCAGTTTTTTAAACCATTCAGGGATTTATTCTTCATAGTGGATTTATAGTCACCAAATGAGGAAAGATGTCTACAATAAAATGAAAATGCGAAGGATCTTAGTTGATTAAGCTTTGCTGGATGATTCCGATTGTGTTCTGGTAGGGTTGCTTGAAAAGTAAATGCACCAACCCCCTTCCAGCACCAATGAAGAGAGCCAATACGATCCTGGCTTTTTAAGGTGAAGGAGGGAAAGGTCCAACTTAGAAAGCGGGCTGCTCCTGAATTGGCATTTTAATTGTATTTCCGGATTACAGGTATGTTAGTAATAATCATCTAAATCAATTGTATGAAAAATCTACTCTTTCTTCTTGGTATATTTTTAATCGCAGGATGTTCCGATTCGGATGATGATTCGAAGCTTCCTTCTGATTCGCTCGAACTGGTATTTGCTGATTCTGTTTATCAGCTAACCGGTGTGGCTGTATCGAAAAGTGGACGTGTATTTACCAATTATCCTTTGTGGTCGTCGGTTTACAAGTATGCTTTGGTGGAAGTGCTTCCTGATAAGACGGTTCAGCCTTATCCCAATGCTTATATGAATTCGTGGAATTCGAACGAATCGGGCATGGATAAATGGGTATGTGTGCAAGCCGTTCATATTGACGATGCCGATAACATGTGGGTTGTAGACCCTGCAGCTCCTAATATGACCGTGGTTGTTGGCAACAGCCATAAACTGGTGCAGATTAATCTTGCCACCAACACGGTAGTTAAAACCTACTCTTTTGCTGGGATTGCAGATAACCAAAGTTATATCAACGATGTGCGGGTGGATACTATGCGTAAGTTTGCCTATCTGACTAATTCAAAGGAAGGTGGCCTTGTGGTGGTTAATCTCGCAAGTGGTTCGATGCGACAGGTGTTGCAAGGCCATCCTTCAGTAATTTCCGATCCGGACTATACGTTGCACATCGATGGTAAGGATGTAAAACGAAATGGTGCGCCGGTAAAAATTAACTCGGATGGTCTTGCCCTCACGCCCAATGGCGAGTATTTGTATTACAAACCCCTTTCGGACGATAAGCTCTACCGCATTAAAACTGAATTCCTGAGGAATGACAACATGTCTTCCGAACAACTGGGCGAAATGGTAGAAGACCTCGGCCATTTTACAACAACCGACGGAATGATCTTCGATAAAAAGGGCAACCTGTACCTTGGCGATCTGGAGAAATACCGTATAATGCGCATCAAGCCAAATAATAATATGGAAGTGCTTGTTCAGGACTCGAGCCTGATATGGCCCGATAGCTATCAGGTAAGCGACGACGGGTATTTGTACATCAGCAATTCGCAAATACACCGGACACCGGACTTTAACGAAGGTGTAAACCGCCGAACTTCGCCTTATACCATACTGCGGATTAAATTGCCTGAATAGCTGTAAGTGGTTATGGCACTTGATTTTTTAATGTAAAATATTGTTAACCTTTAAAATTTAAAATAATGAAAAATTTAACTTTAGGACTGTTATTGATGCTTCTAGTAGCATCGTGTGCCCCAGTTACGCATCTGCCCGTATCCGACATTACTCCGGCAGCTACTATAGATGCTAAGAAGAGTCAGGATAAAAACGGGAATTACGTAATTTCTGTGGACGCTAAGGATTTGGCAAGCCCTGACCGGCTTCAGCAGGGTAGTAAATCATCGGTATATGTGGTTTGGATTAAGACTAAGGCAGGCGAAATAAAGAATTTGGGTCAGCTTAAAAATAAGAATGCCCAGAAAGCAGGTCTTAAAACAATATCAGCGTTTGAACCTGTAGAAATCTTTATTACTGCCGAGGACCAAGGGAATGTTCAGTATCCTTCGGGCACAGAAATTACGCGGGGAACGTTTAAATAGGAACTCTTGGACTGCGCGCTTTTAAACGCGGCGATTGGTAAAGGATAATAAATCCCGAAGGGATGATATTATTGTAGAAATAAAGGAATAAATAAAACTTAAACCCAGAATGGGTGACATATAATATCACCTATTCTGGGTTTAATATCTGATATTGAGCACTTTTCTATAATAATGACAGCCCTTCGGGCTTAAAAAAGAGATTCAGCAATAGTGATTCATACAAGTATTTAGAGAATGTAAAGCATCGCTAGACAGAATTAGTAATTTCCGCTGTAAAAAGTCATTTTTACAACTAATTTGGCATAATCTCGTGAGCTCTTGCGTATTTCTTCCTGTAAATGTTTGAATGTAAGGTTGTATATTGGTCTTTACAGCCCGAAAGCAAAAGACTTTCCTTGGTGCCGAGGCATAAAATACCCCCTGAAACAAGACTTTTATAGAAGAGCCGGTGTACCTTGTTTTGCAATTCGCGATTGAAGTAAATAAGTACGTTGCGGCAAACAATCATGTTCATTTCGCCGAAAACGCCATCGGTAACCAGGTTATGATCGGAGAAGACGACGTTCTTACGTAAGTCGCTGTTAATTTTGGCTGCACCATAACTAACCGTAAAATAATCTGAAAACGAGGCCTTACCTTGGGCCAGGTTATAATTTTTTATGTAATCCTTAATCCGGTCCACAGGATAAATGGCTTTAGCTGCTGTATTCAGCACAATCTGGTTGAAATCGGTACCATAAATAATACAGCGGTCGAGCAGGTTTTCCTCTTTGAGCAGAATAGCCATTGAATAAACTTCCTCCCCTGTAGAGCAGCCGGCATGCCATATTTTTACAAACGGGTAGGTGCGCAACAAAGGAACTACCGTTTCTCTCAGCGAAATGAAAAATTCTGGATCGCGGAACATCTCGGTAACATTGAGCGACAGGTCGAGTAGCACTTCGTGAAAAAATTCAGGTTCATTCAGTACCTTATGTTGCATTTCGGAAATTGAAGACAATCGAGTCCGGCTCAACTCGTACAATATACGCCTGTGAATATGCGCTTTGGAATATTTTCTAAAATCGTAACCGTATTTCAGGTATATGGCTTCCAGCAAGAGTTGAATTTCAATCTTTTGGTTTCTTTCCTTTTCTTGTTCGGTAGTAAATAGCATGGCAATTAACTTAAAAATGAGTTCATTAAAAGGAGTAAATCGTTTTTGATAATTGGTTTTGTAATATATCCGTTGAACCCTAGCTTCTGAAGGTTTTCCTTGTCTTCCTTCATTGCATAAGCGGTTTGGGCGATAATGGGTACTTCTTTGTTGATTGTACGCAGCCTTACAAAGGCTTCCTCGCCATTAAGCTCTGGCATATTGATGTCCATAAGAATAATATCATAAGGATTGCCATTCTGGAATTGA
>DATALJ010000093.1:0-8576 GCA_036261135.1 Bacteroidales bacterium | reverse complement strand
ATGAGCAGTATAGAACAGCCAATTGTTACTGGGAAAAGAATAGCAGAAATTTTAGGGATCAGAGAATTAACCGATAGCACGTATGTTTTGCGCTTTGAACGTGGAGATTTCGACTTCCAGTCCGGACAATACATTGTTATTGGCCCTCAGGGAACAAAGCAAAAAAGAGAATACTCGATTTACAGTTCCGTAACATCGCCCTTTCTGGAAGTTTTGATAAAAGTAGTCGACGATGGGTATATCTCTCAAAAACTAAGGAAAAGTAAGCCTGGCGATTTACTCGAAGTTGAAGGTCCTTTTGGTTACTTCATTCTCGACGAAAAGAAAATTCCGGAACGCAATTATTTGTTTATCGCGTCGGGAACAGGGATATCGCCCTTTCACAGTATGATCAAGAGTAATCCGCACCTTAAATATACACTGTTGCATGGCGTACGACAATTGAACGAAGGCTACGAACGCGAGCAATACGAAAGAGGTAAATATATTCAATGCACATCGCGCGAGAAAGGAAGCGAGTTTCACGGAAGGGTTACAGAGTACCTCAGGAGTAATCCGGTAGATCCAAATACACACTGCTATCTGTGTGGCAACAGCGCAATGATAGACGAAGCTTATACTATCCTTGAGGCGCATGGCGTGCCCTCCCACCACCTTCATGCAGAAATATATTTTTAGAGGACTGAAATTACCATTGCAAAATTTTTAATAAAAACTTGACAATGGTAATTTTTTTATTGTATGTTTGTACTATAATATTAGTACAATATTAAACTGTATATTTAAAACAATATGATAAATTTTGTTCTTGATCCAAAAGCAGGCGTCCCCTTTTACCGTCAAATAATCGATCAGATTAAATACGGTATCGTTTCAGGTCAATTGAAATCAGGAGAACAACTGCCTACCGTTCGTTCCCTTGCAGTTGATCTAAAGGTGAACCTTAATACGGTTGCCAAAGCATATAAGGAACTTGAGATACAGAATATCCTTGAAACACAGCAAGGAACCGGCACCTTCATTAGCGGTGTTGAATTCAAAATCCCCGATGAAGAACGCAAGAAAAAACTACATGACATATGTAAAGAATTTGCTACCATAGCATTAAGCTATGGATTTACAACCGACGAAATGATTGTTGAACTTAAAACCACAAACTTAAAATGAAAACGCTCGAAATCCGGCAAAAAGGCCTTAATCCAATCTCTGTAACTCTTTTCATTATTACGTTAGGAACGGGTATACTGCTGCTCCAATTTGATATTATCAATGAAATAATGATGGGTGTATTCGCCTTATTAGCACTCATCTTTGCTTTTTCCATACAAATTGCCGACCAATGGGAAAAAGCTGTTGTGCTCAGAATGGGAAAATTTAAGGGTCTACGTGGCCCGGGGTTATTCCTGATGATCCCAATAATCGACAAAATAGACCGCTATATCGACCAGCGTGTTCGACTAACCGATTTTTCAGCAGAAACTACGCTTACCAAAGATACCGTTCCCGTAAATGTAGATGCTGTTGTATATTGGACAGTGTGGGATGTTGAGAAAGCTGCATTGGAAGTACAAAGCTACATGGATGCCGTTTATTATGTTGCCCAAACATGCCTTCGCGATACCATTGGCAAACATGATCTTGCTGATTTGCTCCAGGAACGTGAAAAAATAGCAGCTGACTTGCAGAACACACTGGATGAACATACCAACCCATGGGGTATTACATGCCAAAATGTAGGAATAAAGGACATTATCATACCAAAAGAACTTGCAGATGCAATGAGTAAGCAGGCACAGGCAGAAAGAGAACGTAAGGCCCGCGTCATTCTTGGAACTGCCGAAACCGAAATTGCCGAAAAGTTCGCACAAGCCAGCGAAATGTACAAAAACAACCCGGTAGCTCTTCAGTTACGAGGCATGAACATGCTTTTTGAAGGCTTGAAAGAAAAAGGATCGATGATTATCGTTCCCAGCTCAGCGCTGGAAACAATGAATCTTGGAGCAATTGGCGGTTTGGCAGCCATGTCGCAGCAAGGACAAAAGCAATAAAAACAATACGGGCGGGATTTCTAAGTGAAGTCTCGCCCGTTAATATCATCAATTCACAACTAATTCCTCGAAATCCCTTCTTTTAATGCAGAAGAAGCTACCTCATTAAACTTCTTCCAATCCGAAAAGCCCAATTTACGTGCTTTTTTCACACACGAAAGAGCCTCAGATGTCTTGTTCTGGCGGTCTAACATGATTGCTTTAAAAAACATGACATCGGCATTGGCTGGTTCTATAATCTGATAAATCGAAATAAGCCGCTGTGCCTGATCCATCTGATTTCGCATGATAATATCGTTGGTAAACGTATAGGCTACAATCCCGAGGAAACCCTTTACCCGCATAAACATTTGGCGGGAATAAACATCACCGGGACTATTTATGCGCAGCTCCAGTTCAGCCAACTGTTTCCTCCACCAGGCTGTATCCTTCGACGTAAAACTGTTAATCAGCCCTTGTTTCCATTCATTTTCTACGTTGAAACTCTGGGATCGCAGCTCCATTTCGGCCTTATATTCTGGCATTTTCTTTATTTTTTCAATGCTATGCTCAAGCTTTTTCGTAGAACTCAATTTTTTCAAAAGCGATACAGCGTTATTAGCGGCTTGTTCGGCAGCTACTAAATGCCCCGCATCAATTAAGGAGTCAATCTGGAACCGCTCTTCAGCAAACACTTTATCTATCAGCGTTTCCTCTTTTGCTATCACTTTGTCGCGCATTGCATTGAGGGTAAACCAAAGTACAGCTTCGTTAATAACTTCTTTGGGAGGCCATGCATGTCCGCCTTCAAATTCCCTGAGCATAAAGCGCCAGCCTAAACCCTGCAATTGTTCCTGGATAGAAGTTACTTCCAAATAATTAAAATCGCCCAGCCCGGCCGTAGCATAAATATCGAATTTATGATTATGCGAAGAAAAGTCGACACGATTTGCACTTGCACCCGCCATCATTATACCCTTGATGTTACTCATCATCAGGGCCTGATTCAACGCAACGCGAGCGCCACCCGAGAAACCAGCGGCATATATCCGTTGTTTATCTATAGGAAACTTTGAAAATACGTCGTTTACCAATTTGCCAATGATATCCTCAGTACCAGCAACACCATTCCGCGAATTGTTCGAACCAACCAAAATATAACCATAACGTTCAGCGGCTTCCTTAAAGTTTTCAATGCTTAGATTGCCATTGCCATGCGGATCGTAAAGGAAAATCAGAGGCCACTGTTTTTTATTATCAAAGGAAGAAGGAAGATATAAGCTGTACGACTGGGTTGTATCTTCGCTACACTTAATGGTACTTACTTTGCTAAAGTTGAATTTCTCAGGCAATGAATTGGAGCCTTTGCCACCACAATTCGAAAATAAAACCACAGAAGCAAAAAGCAATATTTGTACAAATGCCAGATTGAACCGGCTATTCAAAATCCTCATAAATCAAATATTTTTTTCGAATCTCTTTAAATTTAAGTATCTCAGGTTGCCAGCTCTGCCGTATTTCATCAGCACTAAGTCCTTTAATAATTTGATTGCGCAAAACGTTATTGCCTGCTAAGTTTTCAAAATACTTGTTAAAAAAGTGAAGTTTATCGGGGTATAGCTTATAGGCAGTCTTCAAATAATCGAGATTGAGAGTCTTATGCGAGGTCAATTCTTCTTCAGTAAGATTTCTTAAATCAATCCCATAACAAGGAATACCCAAATGTGGCGGATCCTTACTTACATTCTCTATACTACGTGGAGTATATGTAAATAAAGTATCAGGAAATTTAGGATTACCGAAAACCCTGAATGGATAATCAGTTCCACGACCAACATTAACTACTGTTCCTTCAAATAGGCCAAGAGAAGGATATAAGTACACCGACTCCATATTTTGCAAGTTAGGCGAAGGGTTGACTGGTAATTTATATAAGTATTTGTGCGAATAATTATACATTGGTATCACTCCTATGCTGCATTTTTCGGGTGTTTTCAACCATCCTTCCTCGTTAATCATCGTAGCAAGCTCGGCCATAGTCATCCCATAAACTAGCGGAATGGGATGCATCCCAACAAACGACTTGTTTTTCATATCCAATACAGGTCCATCAATGTAAAAGCCGTTGGGATTGGGGCGATCCAGGATAAATAAAGGAATAAAATGCTCTGCACAGGCCTGCATTACATAGGTTAATGTACTTATGTATGTATAAAAACGAACGCCTACATCCTGCAGATCAAAAATAACAACATCAATCCCCTTTAAATCCTCAGCAGTAGGCTTAAGCTTCTTTCCATAAAGGGAAATAATAGGAATCCCAGTCTTAGTATCTTTCCCATTCTTAATGAACTCACCAGCATCGCCGGTTCCCCGGAATCCATGCTCCGGACAAAATATCTTTTTTATGTTAACCCCTTGGGCCAACAGTGTATCTACCAAATGAACATTCCCACACATAGAAGTATGATTGGCTACTATGGCCACTACTCTGTTTTTGGTAGCAGGTATTATTAACGGAATTCGCTCAGCACCGGGAACTATAGGGTTTTCGGGGTATTGCTGGGCATTCATCGTTTGGCTTACAAATAAGAAAGCCATATATGCTAGAATTAAAAATAATTGGCGCATCTTCACGACAGTAAATATTTAGTGTTTATGATGAATCCACTAAATTACTATTTTTGTTAAAACAAAACAGCACTCATCTTGAATTTAGAATTGTTTATAGCAAAGCGCCTTGTGTCGGATAAGGAAAGCAAAGGGTCCGTTTCCCGTTCGTTGGTAAAAATAACTACTTTCGGCATCTCCCTGGGTCTGTCTGTTATGATTATCTCTGTAGCCGTTGTTACAGGATTTAAAAAAGAAATTACCAATAAAGTAATAGGCTTTGGTGGTGATCTACAAATCGAAAACTTAGATAATAACAGTTCTTACGAGACCAAACCTATATCTTCAAAACAGAACTTTATAGACGATATAAAGAAATTACCATTGGTCAGGAATGTTCAGCCATTCGGAATACAGTCGGGCATTTTAAAGACCAAAAGCGAGGTACAAGGCATTGTTCTGAAAGGCGTAGATCAGGATTATGATTGGTCTTTTTTTAAAAAGAATCTGAAAGAAGGCAAACTTCCCACCATAAAAGGGCAGGAAACGTCGAACGAACTTCTTATTTCCTCGCGAATTGCCGACCTATTAAACCTGAAGGTTAATCAGGACATCGCGTTATTCTTTATTGTAGATCAACAGGTCTTCATGCGCAGGATGAAACTAACAGGAATCTATGAAACCGGGCTTGAAGAGTTCGATAAGTTGTTTGCTGTGGGCGATATTAAACATATCCGAAAGGTTAGAAAATGGGAACCTGATCAAATTACAGGATTTGAGATTAACATAACCGATTTTAAAGAATTAAACAATGCGAAAACCCAGGTCAATAACATCATGGGGATAAATATACAGGAAGACGGATCGGGACTTCGCTTAACCAGCATTGTTGATAAAAATCCACAAATGTTCGATTGGCTCAACCTGCAAAATCTAAATGTATGGATAATCCTCATACTGATGCTTGTTGTGGCCGGTTTTAATATGATTTCAGGCCTGTTGATCCTTATTTTGGACAGAACAAAGATGATAGGACTGCTAACATCGATGGGCGCCCAAAGTGTGAATATCAGGAAGATTTTCCTATATCAATCCGGATTCCTGGTATTGCGGGGTTTATTGTGGGGCAATATAATCGGTTTAGGCATTTGCTTCATACAATACTTTTTTAAAGTAGTTAAATTAGAACAATCGTCGTATTTTATCAGCAGCGTACCCATCAATATTAATGTAATTCATATTTTCCTGTTGAATGCAGGTACGCTTGCCTCGATCATGCTGATGTTGCTGATCCCTTCAATTATTATATCAAAGATCAATCCTGACGTAACACTTAGGTACGATTAACTTTTCAAAGTGCGGATGGATCATTCATCATTCATATTAAATTTAAGAGAACGCTTAAACGAAGCTCTTCCGGGAGAAGCCGCTCAGCTGAAAATGGCTCCATCGTATAGACACATGTTCCCTTTGAATGATAAAGAAGGGAATGCCGGCGTTATGATATTGCTTTACCCTGTTTCAGGAGAGCTTACAACTGTTTTTATGAAACGAACCGAGTATCCTGGTGTACACAGCGGACAGATTAGTTTTCCCGGCGGACGTTTCGAGCCGGAAGATTCGGATTTACAAACCACTGCACTGCGCGAAACCGAAGAAGAATTTGGAATAGCCGCAAGAAATATTGAGGTTTTAGGCAAACTAACCCCTTTGTACATCCCGGTAAGCCGAATGGAAGTTCATCCTTTTGTGGGATACCTGGCAGAAAGACCAATGTTTTCGCCCGATCCAAGGGAAGTAGAACGTTTGATCGAAATTAAAATCGCGGATTTGCTCCAGACTTCAATAGTAAAAACCAAACCGCAGAATTATAAAGATTACAAAGGTTTTGCGCCCTATTTTGAGGTACACGAAAACCATGTTTGGGGCGCTACAGCAATGATTTTGTCAGAATTTCTGGAAATTATCCGTTAGTATTCCCTAGTTTTACTTTGATACAACGTTTTTATAATGATGAAACCTTGTTAGAATCTGCTGTACAAAAGCATTGGTTTCTTTGCCCTTACAATATCCAAAGAGAATATCTGGATCGCGATAATGCTTAGGGTCCGATTTACTCAGTAAACAAGAATCAACGCTATTAAACCATTTCTTAGGATCCTTTCCAAGCTTAATTGCGATTCGCTGTGCATCTAAAATATGCCCTGGACCTATATTGTAAGAAGCCAGGATAAAATTAATTCTTTCCTGCGGATCGCTTATTTGCTTAGAAAACTCATTATCAAGAAATTTAATATATCGAACCCCGGCAAGTATCTGCTTTTCGGGAGACGCAGTACTATCAATTCCAAAATATTGAAGAGTTGAAGGCATCATTTGCATTAAGCCCCAAGCACCGCGGTAAGAACGAACAAAAGGTTTAAACCTCGATTCCTGATATATCAAAGAAGCCAGCAAACGCCAATCCCAATTGATCTTTGCACTATGCTTCTTAATTATTTCGTCGTATGCTGATATTTGCGATTCATTAATAGCAGTATAACGGTTTTTCAGTGATAATTTACTGTTGTCATTAAAGTACTTATCCGTTAACATAGCGAATTTGGTAGATTTAGTATATCCTGCCAGCCATGCGTTAATTTTTTCAGCTAAAACGGGGGAAGTCTTCCTAAAATTCCACACCATGGGCTCACTTTTTTTAACCAGTGTACCAAAATCAAGCTCTGGATAGATATTTTGAAGAGACTGTACAAGTACCGAGTTACAAACCGTATAATCCAGATCGCCCTTAGCCACAAGTTCAATGAGCTTCTCTTGCGTGTATTGAGGCATTTCGTATACATGAACCTTATCGCCAAACTCATCTTCAATTTGTCGCAGCATAAGAGCCTGTGCGGATTTTATAGGTACATAAACGGATTTACCCTTTAAATCCTTCACGTCTTTAATTAACTTATTCTCAGAACCAGGTACACCAAGGATTAAATCGCTGCTTTTACGTTGCACAAGAATTAAGTCGCTTTCTACGAGTGAAACTGAATTAACCAGAGATGAATCCGAGTTTCCGGTAAAATTCCATGAACTGGCTATAACATCGCATTCACCATCTTTTAAAAGAGATATATTTTCCGAAGGGTTATTACATACCAATACTTCAACCTTTACTCCCAAGTAATTACCTAATTCCTGTAAAAGTTCAAATTGAAAGCCCATGGGCTCTCCCTTATATAGAAAATAGTCGGTACTGTTATTCCCAGTAGCTACCACCAATTTTCCCTTTTTAATAATATCGTCGTAGTCTGTTAAAGCAACATCCGTAGAGATATGACTCTGACGAGTGCAGGAGATAAGCGTGAAAAGTAAAGGGATAATTACATAATATAACGTTTGCTTCATTACTCTACAATTTAATTTATAAATCTAAATTCGCGCGGTAAAAATAAACAAATATCCCGCAACGAGAAACTATTTTTATTAACAAATAATTGTGAATTAATTATTTATAAGAGTGTCAGATTTTGACAATTAGTCATAAAATGTCCACGAAACACCAAATTTTAGAATGCGAGGGTTGTAAGGATAATGAGGAATAAAATATCCGCTTCGTGGATTGAATACTCCTGTAAGATTCTCATATTTAATGGAAAAGCGTGTTCTTTTGAGTCGTATGTTTAAAAACACATCGCTATAAGGAGAATTGCCGATTTTTTTCTCTTCCTGTGCATAAAACATTCCTGTAGCAGGCATATAAGCCTTTGCATAATATGGCGTATTATAAAACACGTCAAATCCCAGCTGAGTCCATAGTACATTTTTTACCAGCTGAAATTCGGCATACGTTGTATTGAATCCCACGAAAGCAGGAAGAGCCATAGCGTCCTGGTTACCAGAAGTCTGTGCTGTTACTTTAAACATGGTATGGAAAAAGCCAGCATCAAC
>DATALJ010000091.1:0-7480 GCA_036261135.1 Bacteroidales bacterium | reverse complement strand
ACCGGGCCAATTTCTTTCCATTTCTTCTGAAGGTTAATCAAATCTTCAGTTGCCGACTTCCATTCGGTGCTATCCTTAAGCGATTCAGCCTGTACACAAAGGTCATTCTTCAATTGCAGGTTATTCATCTGCTCTTCCTTGTTCTGGGCAAAGAACTCGCGTTTGTGGTTGAAGAAATTATCGCAGGCCGCACGGAAACGATTATATATGCGGTTATTGTCTTTCTTGGGTGCAAAACCAATGGTTCTCCATACCTTTTGGAGTTCTATCATTTCCTGATACAGCTGTTCCCATTCTTTGGGGGAATTAACCACTACATTATTGATTTCTTCTGCCCTTTCGCAGAGAACGGTCTTAGACTCAAGGTTTTTCTTCTGCGATTGTTTCAGGTTCTCGAAATAATCCTGGTGTTTCTTGTTAATTTTAGATGTTATGGTCTTAAAACGTTCCCAAATCTCAGTTTTCATTTCATTGGGAACAGGTCCAATCTCGCGCCAGCTTTCGTGCAGTTTTTGCAGAACTTTAAAAGCCTTTATAATTGAAGGTTCTAACAAAAGTTCTTCGGCTTTTTCGCAGATGTTAAGCTTTAATTCAAGGTTCTTTTTTAAGTCAAGGTCGCGTAGTTCCTTGTTTATTTTGATATAGTCGTAGAAAATCTCAACATAATGGTGGTACGTATCCCACAAATCCTTCAAATTAGCTTGAGGAACAACGCCTAAAGCCCTCCAACGGTTTTGTAGCTCACGGAATTGCTGGAAAGTATCGTTTATCGATTCTTTACGGTTCACCAATTCCTTGATTTCATCTATTATCTTGTATTTTTCCTGTAAATTCTTTTGCTTTTCGGCCTCGAGCTTATGGTTGAACTCCGATTTCATGTCGCGGTACTTCTTCAGCAAGTCTTTCAGCGACTCCTCAAGTGGATCGGGCTCCATGGCAAGAACAGCTTCATCGGGGTTTTGGCCGGTCTCTTCTGCACTTTTACGAATAACATCGATTTCGGCTTTATGCTTCTTGTAGAAGTTTATCTTAATACTATCTACGCTGGAACGAATATTTTCAATCGATTTGTTGCTTAAGAGTTCATTCAGCTTATGAATGAGCTCGGCTTTCGAGTACTTGGAATAGTCTTCCTCAGGTTTTTCGTCGGAATGACTCTCCTCATCATATATAATATTACTTGGGTCAATGTTTTCCTCGTCGTCTTCCATACCTTCAGCTTCATGATAGGGAAAGAGTTCTTCACTTTCCGGTTTTTCAGCTTTGGGCGTTACAGGTTCAACGAGATCGTCTACAGCGGTTTCGGTGTTTCCGGTACCCGAATGCTGTGTTTGGGAAGGAGCCGTCGTATTTTCAGCAGCCTGTTCGGGGTTGCCGAATTGTTCATTTTGAACAGAGTCTTTAGGGTCAATGGTTTCCATTGTGAATTTATTAGAAAAATTAAGTTACGAAAATATACAATTGGCTTGTAATACTCAAAGGTTTTCGCAAAATATATAGTGCTGAAACAATAAAACATGTTTTTAGATCAGGCAAGTACTGGCTTTATTCAATTTTAGTTATTGGTAACCATTCCTTAACATATGCTTAATCTTCAACTTATACCTTTATTGCTATAATTTTGTAAAAGATGCAAAAGAACAAGATACTCATTGTTGATGATGAACAGGATATAATTGAGTTTGTAAGTTATAACCTGAAGAAAGAAGGCTTCGATGTTTACACAGTAAATAATGGTAAAGTGGCTATTGATAAAGCCAAAGAAGTTTTGCCTGATTTGATTTTGCTGGATATTATGATGCCCGAAATGGATGGCATTGAAACTTGTGAGAAAATACGCAGCATCCAGGAGCTAAAACAAACGTTAATTGCTTTCCTTACCGCCCGGTCCGAAGATTATTCGCAAATTGCAGGGTTTGAAGCCGGTGGCGACGATTATATTACGAAACCTATCCGCCCAAAAGTGCTGATAAGCCGCATAAACGCGTTATTAAAACGGCAAAGAAGAGGATCAACGATTGATGTGGATGATTCAACGTTGAAAAACTTTGGAAACATAGTGGTTGACATCGAAAAATTTCTTGTAATCCTAAATGGTGAGAACATTTACCTACCACGTAAAGAGTTCTACCTCTTGCAACTGCTTACATCCAAACCGTCGAAAGTTTTTACACGCGATGAAATCTTCGATTACATTTGGGGAACCGACATTTATGTTGGCGACCGCACCATTGACGTTTACATACGCAAACTGCGTGAAAAACTCGGTGAGAAACACATCCGCACAATTAAAGGTGTAGGTTACAAGTTTGAGGCGGTATAGCTGCGTGTCATTCCGGCAAAGGCCCGAATCCGTTTACTACGAAGTACATATGCAGTGAAAAGTCCCCTCCCTGGAGCTGTTACGTTCTGAAATAGTCCCGTAGTGACGTTACTTATGGCAGAATTTGAGATTGAACCTTTGCTTGAGTTCCGTAGGAACGGCATTAAACCCAATAAATATATCTGGAGTATCGTTCCTACGGGACTATTGAGTTTTGTTTATTTTCATTTTCTTCCATAATGTCGTCCCTATAGGACTTATTTATTTATAGATCAATATCTCTTTCTTCTTACTTTGCTTCTAATTCTTTACACACCTTACCGACAGCCCATAACTCTTGGTAAAATATGTTCGTGTTACCAAATCATCTTTTCGGGTAATATAAAAATACCATGCATGGCCATCATCATAGCTTGATGAAGACCAATATGCTCCATACCCATCAAGCAGAATAAAATTTCCAATTGTGGTGAATCCACCGTAAGTAGCATTAAAGCCAAGCCTCCCTCCTATCTTCAGCAGCTTTCCGGCAGCATCCGAACCGCCAGTCAATTCTATCAGTTTATTCCATTCGGCATCGCTGGGTAAGTGCCAACCTGCGGGACAAGCATTTTTAGCCGCTTCCCAGGTATATAAACGGCCATATTTTTTTCCTAATTCCTCATTGTAATTGTACCAGCAACTACCCGACGCCGTGGGAATATTAAGATTCTCGGCCATCCATACCATGTTACCTACCTTAACGGATTTAATCTGTTGCGCGTTCCCTGCCATTGTTAACAAAAACACCAATACATACAGGCTAATCATTCTTTTCATTTTCTTTTTGGATTTATTGTTTTCGCACAAAAATAGCCGCGAGCCATGGCTTTCATGTTAACTGAATATTAACTATATGCTAAATATTTGTTATCCGACAACAAAAAAAAACCGGGTATACATATCCTGATACCCGGTTCTTAGAATTTTTAGAAACACAATCAAGCGTTCAAGAGACCGTTTTACTTTAACGGACATGATTGAGAAACAATACAATATTACACACCTAATCTGACATGAATATTAGCATAATCTTGAATTTAGGTTAAAAATAAGACCGCCCCTTTCGGAAGCGGTCTTCGGAAAACTTAAGAAATGCGGGTTTTACTTAATATGTAGATTGTTGCGGGTTCCAGTTTGCCCATCCGGCCGTCCAGTCGGTAGCGCCGAATGCACCAACAAAAGTTTCTACCGTTAAACCAGCCGGAAGTGTTGTTGCAGCACCGGTTAATAACGGAGAATTAGCTTGTGGTAAGAAATTGGGAGCCGTTGCATTAAATGGAGTAGCCAACACAAGATCGCTGTAGTTAGCCAATGCCCTGTTGCTACGGGAAGCATCGGTAAAGAAAGCCTCTTCGCCAGCAGTATTGCCCGAATAATTGTCGCCCATAGATGCAATTATACAATTTTTAATTTGTGCTCCGGTACCTGCATTACCTTGTGAATCTTTAAAAAGAATACCTTTAGGAAATCCTGCAAATACTGAGTTATATACCTCCAAATTCGATTTGCGGCGAATATGCATAGCTGCCTGGTAATTGCTGTTAATTGTAGATGCAGCATCGTAGCGTGGCCCATAAATACTGATGTTACAGAATTTTGGATTGGTAATTGGGGTATTTGAAGAACCTGTACCGTCGTTATCCGATTCAAAACCATTGGATTTAGACTTGTCGGCAAGATTAGCATCGCGCAACGAAACGCCATACTGAACCGTACCAGAGAATCCATAGTCTGTATCAAAATCATCGTCCCATGCACCCAATGTGATAAGGTGTTTGCAGTTTACATTACCGCCAAACCATTCATAAGCATCGTCGTAGCTGTACGATACCTGTACGTAATCGATAGTTGTTCCGTTGCCAACGCCACCCATTGTCAAACCATTGATTTCCTTATCGGGAGCAAATGCATATCCGGGATATTCAATACGAACGTATTTCAACACACCCGAATTGTCGGCAGGATTGTTGCCGCCGTATTTTGAACCAACACCACCTTCAATTTCAGCTTCGCCACCGGCAACGTTAATTGGGGCTTTGCCGCAAAGGATGATACCACCAATATCACCAGGCTGACGGCTTCCAATTGGTTTATTGGAGCTGAAGATAATGGGCTTTTGTGCTGATCCTTCAGCAATAATCTTTCCTCCACGCTCTACAATAATGGAAGCCTTTGAATCTATATGTCCTCTCAACACAGCACCAGCCTCAATAGTAAGAGTTACACCATCTTTAACATAAACCCAGCCTTTAACTATATTCTTTACATCGGCTTTTATCAATCGGTTTACAGTTATATTGCCCTGTATGGTATCGGTGGCTCCTACTGCTGCAACAACAATCACTTTACAACTATCGGTAAAATTACCTTCTGAAGTTTTAACGACCACAGTTGTTGTACCCTGGGATACCGGAGTTAATACTCCGTTGGCAACCGTAACGATAGACTCGTTCCTGGATATCCAGCTTACACTCTTATTCGATGCATCAACGGGTAATATAGTTGCAGATATGGGAGTGGTTGCGCCCATCCTGGCTTCAATTGTTTCATCCAATTGTACACCGGTTACTGCAACATCTTTATCATCTTTTTTACAGGATTGAATTGTTAGTGCTATGCTTAGCGCTATCGCTAAGGTTTTTAACATGTTTCTTTTCATTCTTTTCATTTTTAATTGTTATTAGTTAAGCTTTAAATTCAAGGTTTTATTTATGTACAAATGAACACAGACGATATTTCCTGAAGGTTAACCCTGTGTTAACTATTTATGAATCTTTCGTTCGGCTAGAATGACAATGTAACTCCAAGAGAATATAGGCTTCCTGGCTTGAACTTTCTTATGTCCTGCTTGCGTGAGAAGTGTTTCATCGACGCATTCGCATCGCCATAGTTGCTCATATCTACATCGTAGTCGATATTTTGCTGGTAATGTACGTTCTGATTGAGGATATCCTTAATGCCACCCTTTATTTCAATATATTTTCCGAGCTTTTTAGAAATTGTAAGATCAATAACATGGCGCGGCATTTCGTACACATCGGGTATATCCTCCCATATCAATGAATTGGGAATACCTACAATGTGCAGTCGCTTGCCAATAACGTTATATAGAACACTTACTACAAGAGTATTAGGCGAAGTTGATCGATAGAAAAGGCCTGTATTAACAATGAATGGCGATTGACCAGCCATAGGGCGGTTTCGCTCAGGGTCGCCATTGGAAAAGTGAATACGGCTCTCGATTAAAGCGCCATTGAATACAAAATTCAGGTTCCGGAGCGGGGCTATTCCCTGGAAAGATTTACGAATATCTACTTCAACACCATAATTGTCGGCACTCTCAGCATTTTTATATGAGTATTCGAGCCCGCTGCCAGTATTGATAAACTTTATCTCTATGGGATTTTTAAAATGCTTGTAAAATAAGCCTATTGAGAAGGTTTCGTACTGCGAAGGATAGAATTCGTAACGTAAATCATAATTATCAATCAAAGCATCCGTAAGATCCGGATTTCCCGAAAATACTGCATTCTGATCGAAATCGTAGTAAGGGAAGGGTGCTATTTCTCGGAACTCAGGTCGGTTAATCGATTTCCCATAAGCCAGACGAATTAAACTGCGTGTCGACAGGTTTACCGTAGTATTAACTGACGGAAAAATTTTGGTTTTCTTATTATCAATGGATATGGGTTGCTGAAAACGGTCGTAACTGTTCAGTGTTTGCGTGTTGTCTTCAACACGAACACCTGCATAAACGTTTAACCACTTGGATAAAGGAAGATTAAAAGCCAGGTAACCAGCAATTAATTTGTTTCCTGCATCGTATGAGTCCGATAAATTAGTTTCTTCGGCCAATGTAATCCCTGTGGTGGTGTTCATATTCGCATCGCTAAACATTTCATCTACCGGCAAAAACTCAATCTCGCGGTCGCGTTGATATACATTGGAATATACATAACCAAGCTTGCGTGCAGAGAAATTGCGCGATTTGTTCTCAGTGTAAATACCGGTTTTCACCGAAGGAGCAAAGGACCCCAACGTTAGTTTCTTTTCAATATTAAGGGTTGTCGAAATAATGTTTTCCTTCAGGTTCATGTACAGGCGTCCTGCCGACGATGTAAGCGGCGAAAGTGGAAATTCCATGCCATATTCGCCATAATGTGGCGAAGAAGGAACTTCGTTAAGTATGTATTTCAGGCGCTTTACGTCGGGTTCATCTCTGTCGGCATAGGCATAACCTGCCACCCATTCTATTTTCAATGTTTCGTTGCTGAAATTGTGGGAACCTCCAACCTGTCCTGAATAGCTGGAGCGACTCAAAAAGCCCTGCTCAACAGACCGGATGGCGTTGTTGCTGTAATATTCATGACCCGAGCGTAGCGACATTCTGTTATTTCCGGTATGATTATAGATGTTTCTGATCTCAATCTTATGTCCCTTGGCAAACAACAAAGACCAGTTATTCATAACCCCTATCTTTACTTTATTCGAGTAAACACTATCGCGAAAATCGAAATCGGGACTGGCTTTATCAACATCGTACTTGTATACGCCATAATTGAGGTTATGCATATCGTTCAAGTCCTTTGTATTACTGTAAGTAATGGATGTCATCTCACCCAATGTAGCTTTTCCAAGGTGCATGCGATGGTTCATACCTACGGAAAGCCGCTGGTCCGGAATAGCTGTTGACCGGACAGGTACCCAATTCTTATTTAACTTCTTACCCAGTTCAACCTGTTCTACTTTGCTTACATTGTTCAGACTGGAAGGAAAATAAGAAGGTAAGGCCCTTGTACCATCATCGTAGCCAAGCCAATCTAACGATCCGCCTTTTGCTGCATAGTGGTTGCCAAACGTGGAACTGGTATTGTATGAGGTAGAATAACCAATAGAATAGCCATTAGCTTCGGGCATATTCCTGGTGGTGATTTTCACGAAACCACCGGCGAAATCGGCAGGCAACTCAGGTGCCGGCGACTTATAAACCATCAGGTTGTCGATGGTAGAGCTGGGGATTACATCGAAAGAGAACGATTTTACATCCGATTCGGAACTTGGAGCTGCTGCATTATTGAGCCATACATTATTGTAGCGTTGTGCTAAACCACGAAC
>DATALJ010000085.1:0-1800 GCA_036261135.1 Bacteroidales bacterium | reverse complement strand
GTCGCCCGACGGTCATGCTTCTGCACCAACTGCTGTATCTATGCTTCACGCTGGTGTACTTATGAAACTTGGTGGTTACGGTTGTTTCCGGGTTGCTATGTACCTTTTACCGCAAGCAGCACAGGACATGGGTTGGATATTCATTATTCTCACTACCATTTCGGTTGTTTACGGCGCATTCGGAGCCATTGTGCAAAAGGACCTCAAGTATATCAACGCATACTCTTCGGTTAGCCACTGCGGATTGGTGCTCTTTGCTATATTGATGATGAATAAGACCGCCATGGACGGCGCCATCTTACAAATGATCTCACACGGCTTAATGACAGCCCTTTTCTTTGCCTTAATTGGTATGATTTACGGACGTACACATACCCGTATGATCAACGAAATGGGCGGTTTGATGAAGATCATTCCATTCCTTTCGGTATGTTATGTAATTGCAGGTTTAGCCTCGCTTGGATTACCCGGCTTAAGCGGTTTCGTAGCCGAAATGACCGTTTTCGTAGGTGCTTTCCAGCATCCCGACATGTTCCACAGGGTTGCTACCATTATTGCTTGTTCTTCGATTGTTATAACAGCTGTATACATCCTCAGAGTAGTTGGAACCTTACTTTTAGGACCTGTTGATGAACATAAATACCACGAACACTTTGGAGACGCTAAATGGTGGGAAAAGATAAGTGTTGTAACCCTTATTCTTGCTGTTGCAGGGATCGGTATCGCACCATTATGGCTCTCGAACACCATATTACACAGTCTCGAACCTATTGTATCACGCTTGATTTCAGCATTATAATTCTTAATTAATTCCAGAACGGACGATTAAGGAATATTAAAATATAGTTTATATGACCTTAGAAAACTTTTTAATGATGCGCCACGAAATAATGCTCTGCCTTGCAGCAGTAATTGTTTTAGTTGGCGAAATTTTCGTTGCAGAAGATAAAAAGAAATCGCTCATACCAGTAGCGTTATTGGCATTTGCAGCAGTCACCATTATAGGATTTATTCCAGTTCCTGTAGGGGAATTATTTGGAGGCATGTATCGTTCGTCGATACTTACTTATGCAATGAAGAATATCCTGAATTTAGGCGTATTGATTGTTTTCCTGCAATCGGCTGCCTGGATGAAGACAGAAACATTCGCTGATAAAATTTCCGAGTATTTCATTCTCTTGCTTTCGACGCTTATTGGGATGAACTTCATGATCTCATCGGGCGATTTTCTTATGTTTTATTTAGGTCTGGAACTTGCAACCATTCCATTGGCTGCACTGGCTGCTTTTGATAAGTTCAAAAACCACTCAGCTGAAGCCGGTATCAAATTCATTCTTTCATCGGCCTTATCGTCCGGTATTTTGCTTTATGGTATTTCAATGATATACGGCAGTGCCGGATCGATCTATTTTGCTGAAATTGCTACAACGTTCAGCAATACGCCGCTTCAGGTATTTGGCTTGATCTTTTTTATAGCTGGTATGGGCTTCAAGATATCTCTTGTACCTTTCCATCTTTGGACTGCCGACGTTTACGAAGGAGCTCCAGTAACTATTACCGCTTACTTCTCGGTAATATCAAAGGGTGCAGCTGCTTTTATTTTTACGATATTGTTATTTACCGTATTTCGTCCAGTATCAGAAATATGGCAAACCATACTTTATGTTCTCGCCGTATCTACCATGACCATTGGTAACCTATTTGCATTGCGTCAGAACAACATTAAACGATTCCTTGCATTCTCGTCCATTGCTCAGGCCGGATTTATTCTGCTCGGTATTATGGGTAACAGTCAATTGG
>DATALJ010000084.1:0-2096 GCA_036261135.1 Bacteroidales bacterium | reverse complement strand
CAGGAAGTGCAATGGCCCGTCAGATTGGCAAGCCTTAACGACAATCAGGAGAAATTTCTAAAGAAAATAAACAAGTTTATGGAAAAGTCGCCAAATGCCAGATTGTCTGTTCTTCCAATAACTTATGAGGAAAAGGAGAAGGAATATATTCTTTATTTTGAAGCAAAGAAAAGGTATTATTTGGCTGAACATAAGATGCGATGGGCGTCTTTTGAGTCGAAGGACTCAACAACGGTTGAGCGAATGTCAGTTAAGGACAGTCACTTTATACGTTCGATGCTAAAATACTTGAACGACACTGTTTTTCTGTTTACAACACGCCAGAAATGTGCTGCATATCTGGGAAAGATCGCAAGTCCTGATAGTCAGAACCTCATAAAACAGGGAGAAGCATTGGTAAACATGAGGTATAGTTTGCTTAGAAAGCAACGTGAGAACAAATTTTTATCGTTTTTTAATAAAGATGAGGTAAAGCAACGCATCATATTTCTGAATGGCCAAACAGAAGTACCTTTTAACGGTTTCTCATTTTATAAATTAACATACAAGAACGATATCCCGGATGATTTGCGGAAGGTATATCTGCAAATGCTTGATTTATAAAGATGCTTTTAAGTTGTAAATTGAATCAAAAGACCAATGGCTGAGGCCGTCATCAGTATCAAGGTGATAAAACCGAGAGTATTTGATAGTTTTGAGTTGGTAAACTCTCCCATTATCCTCTTATTATTGCCAATGTGGAGTATAACAGCAATCATAACCGGTGCAGTAATGCCGTAGAGAATAGCTGTATAAAGCAAAGCCTGCATGGGACTGATCCCCAAAAAATCAAGCGAGAGACCAACAAGTAATGATACAATGATAGCAAAGTAGAATGGCCGCGCTTGCTGGAATTTCCTGTCGAAGCCAGCTTTCCATCCAAATGTTTCGGCAAGCATATACGACTGCGAACCTGCCAATACAGGAATGGCTAAAAGGCCTGTTCCTATGATGGCCAGCGCAAAGATGAGATAGGCAAATCGTCCTGTTAATGGCTCAAGCGCTTTGGCTGCTTGCTCAACAGTGGCTATTTGGCGTGTTCCCTTCGTGTACAGAACACTTCCTGCGGTAAGAATAATGAAGAACATAACCAGGTTTGACAGCAACATGCCTGAATTTATATCGGTTTTTAAATTGCCCAATACTCGTTTATTAATAACCACCTTTTCTTTATGAGCATTATCCTCTGCTTCCATGGTGGTTTGCCAAAAGAAAAGGTATGGCGATATGGTTGTACCAAGAATGGCGACGAGCATGGAAAGGAATCCCTTGTCCCATTTTATGTCTGGCATCAGGGCTTTTTTTAACACAAAGCTCCAATCGTGCTTCACAACAAAGGGAACCAGAATGTAGAGCAGCAAAAATAAGCACAGCCACTTAAGTACTCGGGCAATTTTCTCATAAGGATACTTAATAATAAAGAAGATCAGGGCGAATGTAAAAAGCAGGCTGAATACAAAGGCAGGTACGACGGGGAATAACATGTGCGATACGGCTCCAATGCTTTGTATATCGGCTCCTATATTCAGAGTAATTGCTGGAAATCCTAATAAAAGTGCTAAATACAAGATTGGTTTCGGGTAATTTTTTTTTAGAGTTACGGTTAAGCCCTGTGAAGTTACGAGCCCAATGCGAGCACACATACCTTGTATGGCTGCCATTAAAGGAAAAGTGAACAATGCAGTCCACAATGTCCCAAGACCAAATTGAGCTCCAGCTTGCGAATAGGTTGCAATTCCAGATGGATCGTCGTCGCTGGCTCCCGATACCAATCCGGGCCCTAATACTTTAAAGAACTTCCTAAGTTTTACGGTTAGTTTTGTCCCAAACTTCATATGTCCAGTTTTCTATTTGAACAATCGAACGTTAAAAAAGGTGCAAAGTCGGGTGTAATATTCGTCAGAGCAAAGATGTGCGAATCATGTAACTGAAAACAGGAATTATGTAATGCTTTTTCTGGCAGAGGTGGGAACTTTGTTGAAAATTCGTTATATCAAGATGAAAAAAATCTACCATATATTAACGCTTACATGCTTACTTGTTTGGGAACCTGAGCT
>DATALJ010000045.1:0-28278 GCA_036261135.1 Bacteroidales bacterium | reverse complement strand
CAATAACTCTCTTTTTTCGATGTTATAAAGGTAAATTCCCAAAGCAAAGAGAATTACAATTACACAAGAGCTTATAAATATGCTCAACCTCGTCCCAATCCTGATATCGTTGATATTTTTCATACCCTTTAATATAAGTGCTACTTAAAGTTAAGCAAATTATCTCAGTTTTAAAATGAAAGAAACTGGATATAATTACAGTTATTTTAAAATGTTGGCAGAAAATTCCCTAAAAAAGGGGATAAAACAAGTATTTTAACTCTATACTTTTACTTTTTCAGGACCTAAACCTAAAACAAGAAAATATGAGAAAGCATTTAGTAGTATTGGCAGTATTATTGAGCGGAGCATTGGCGCTTCAGGCTCAGGATTGTACTTTTTATTTCCCGGTAAAAAAGGGCACAATTACCGAGGTGAAAAGTTATAACGGTAAAGACAAACTTACAGGGAGCTCCAAATCGAAAGTACTCGAACAGTCGGCTGACAAGATCAAATTTAGTAGCGAAGTGTTTGACGAAAAAGGTAAATCGCTGTCAACCGGCGAATATGAGGTTCAATGTAAGAATGGCGAATATGTGATTGATATGAACTCATTCCTTAAAGGTGTGGATAAAAATGCCTATAAGGATATGGACGTAAAAATTGAAGCTTCGGAAATGACAATTCCTGCAAAGCTTACTGTTGGGCAAAAACTCAATGACGGGCAGATTAATATGAAAATCTCTAACCAGATTATGACTATTATGAATATGACCGTTAAAATACTAAATCGCCAGGTTGTGAGCTTTGAAGATATCACCACTCCGGCGGGAACCTTTAAATGTGCAAAGATTACTTACGATGTGGAAACTAAATTAATGGGAACTACACGTACCAAAGTAACCGAGTGGCTTTCGGAAAAAGTAGGCATGGTACGCTCCGAAACGTATGATCAAAAAGGTAAGCTGGCGGGTTATTCCGTGCTTGCTTCGATAAGCCAGTAAAGGGCAACAGAAAATAAGGAGCTCATACAGAGGGCGGAAAAGTACAAAGCTTTTTCGCCCTCTGTGTGTTTTAAACATAATTTTCCCCTAAACGTTATTTTATAGCACCATAAATAATATAGCTATGAAGAATAAAATATTGTTTGTTGTTTGTCTCCTCTTTGGATTGATGTTTCTTAATGCCGGGCTAAACAAGTTTTTTAACTATATGCCGGCGCCAAGTGAAATGCCTGAACCCGTAATGCGTTTTATGACAGCTTTCATGCAAATGGGCTGGTTAATGCCACTCGTTGCAGTTATTGAAATTGTAGGAGGCCTTCTTTTTATGATACCTAAAACCAGGGCATTGGGTGCTGTTGTAATATTGCCCATATTGGTGGGAATTCTTCTTACGCATTTTTTAGTAGTGAAATCGGACTATGCAATCCCATTAGTGTTACTAGCTATTGAAATATGGGTTATTATAGAGAATTGGGATAAGTATTTGCCAATGGTTAACGAGGGGAGAAGAAATAGTTTGTAAGTAAAGGTTTTGCATGGCACTCAGTATTAATTAAGCCTGCGAAAAATTCGCAAATCTTCGTATTTTTGCATTAGAACCAACTAAATCTAAGCGTATTCCTCTCATGATTTCTTCCAAACTTCCCCACGTAAGCACTACCATATTTACGGTAATGTCGAAACTAGCCAGTGAGCATAATGCAATAAACTTATCGCAGGGATTTCCGAATTTTAGTGCTTCCGATGAGTTGATATCTCTTGTTACCCATTATATGAGGACAGGTAACAACCAGTATGCTCCAATGACAGGTGTACACTCGTTGCGGGAGGCCATAGCTCATAAAATTCAGGATCTGTACGGTGTAGTTTACCATCCGGAGAAGGAAATTACGATAACTTCGGGTGCTACGGAGGCTTTGTATGCAGCTATAACTTCTGTAGTTCGGCCGGGCGATGAAGTAATTGTATTTGAACCTGCGTACGACAGCTATGTTCCGGCTATCGAATTGAATGGCGGAGTGCCTGTGTATATAAGTCTTATTCCTCCTCATTTTACCATTGACTGGAATGCTGTAAAACAAGCCATAACACCCAAAACAAAACTCATTATCATCAATACCCCGCATAATCCTGCGGGTAGTGTACTCAGTGCCGATGATCTGAGGCAGTTAGCTGATATTGTAAGGAATACAAATATCTTTCTTTTGAGCGATGAAGTTTATGAGCATATCGTATTCGATGGATTAAGTCACCAGAGCCTTTGCCTGTTGCCAGAGCTTCAAAACCGAAGTTTTATCTGTGGCTCTTTTGGTAAAACGTTTCATGTTACCGGTTGGAAGGTAGGTTACTGCCAAGCACCTGCCAAACTCTCTAACGAATTTCGCAAGGTTCACCAGTATCTTACGTTCTGTACCAATACGTCGGTGCAAATGGCATTGGCCGATTTTCTGAAGAATAAGGACAATTACCTTTCGGTTTCATCATTCTACGAACAGAAGCGGGATACGTTCCTGAATTCCATTCGCGATTCAAGGTTTAAATTTGAACCATCCAAAGGAAGTTATTTTCAGAACATGTGTTATGCGGATATCAGTGATGAAAAAGATACCGATCTGGCCATTCGCCTAACCCGCGAAATAGGCGTTGCGTCTATACCTGTATCGGTCTTTTATCATAACAAGCAGGATTACAAAATTCTTCGCTTTTGCTTCGCTAAGGATGACGAAACTTTGGAAAGGGCAGGAGAGAAGCTTAAAGAATGGACAATTGATAATTGACGATTAGTGTAATTTGCCACAAAGGCTCAAAATGACGCAAAGATTCACCAAGTTTTTTCTTTGAGAGTCTTCGTGTATTTGTGTCTTGGTGGCAAAATCTTTGTAATTCTTTCTTTTAAAGATTTTGAATCAATCAGAACACAGGTTCCTGAGCTTGTCGAAGGGCCGGGTGCTGAATAATTAAAAGTTTCAAACCCACCCCTGCACCTCCGAGGAGGGGATTGGACTCGGTGTATACCTCTTAACTCTAGGCACTCGAAGTACTCGAAGTACTTTAGGCTCTTCTTTTATATTACTTCCGCATTATACCCAACTTCCTTAAGCGTCTTTATAACGTCTGCTTCGTTGATCTGCTCCTCGGTTTCCACGGTGAGTACTTTTTGCGGGTTCGCAATGTCTACTTCCCATTTTTTAATGCCTTTTACCTGGTTGAGCGATGGAGTAACCTTGGCAATACAGCCTCCGCAGTTGATATTGGTTTTGAATTTTAATGTCTTCATAATGATTTATGTATTAAGTTATTTAATATTCTTTGTTTTGAGGCGCAAGCTGTTGCTTACTACCGATACCGAACTCATTGCCATTGCAGCGCCTGCAATCATAGGATTTAGCATAAATCCTATGATTGGATAAAGTGCACCTGCTGCAATAGGGATTCCTATTACGTTGTAAATAAATGCCCAGAACAGGTTCTGGCGAATGGTTCGCACTGTAAGACGAGAAATATGCATTGCTTTGGGTATGAGTTGAAGGTCGGACGATATGATGGTCATCTTAGCTACATCCATGGCAATGTCGGATCCTTTACCCATTGCTATACTAACGTCAGCCTGTGCTAGAGCGTGCGAGTCGTTAATGCCATCGCCAACCATTGCCACTACTTTGCCTTGGCTTTGCAGTTGTATTACAAAATCCGCTTTGTCGGCAGGCATTACTTCGGCGCGGTAGTTTTTCAGTCCAATCTTTTCTGCCACTGCTTTGGCGGATTGGTTATTGTCGCCAGTGAGCATGAACACTTCAATACCCATCTTCTGAAAGGTGGTAATGGCTTTGGCTGAGCTCTCCTTTATTTTGTCGGCAATTGCAATAATGGCAAGAAGCTCGGTATTGCGGGCAAAGCAGACTACCGTTTTCGCTTCGTCCTGCCAGGCTTTAATTTGCGCTTGGCTACTCTCAGGGACAATTACTTTGTAATCGTTCAATAATCTGGTATTTCCTACCATGAAGGCGTTTCCTTCAATTTGTGCAGTCACTCCTTTCCCGGTGATGCTATCGAAGGAATGGAGTGTTGTTTTCTTTTCATTGCCGGCATTTATGTGGGTTTTTACTGCATCGGCCAATGGATGTTCCGATTGCGACTCAATTGTCCACAGTATCTGCGCGAGTTCGGCTATTTCTTTTTCAGGTACATTCCAGTGCCAATCTGTAACGGCAGGCTTACCTTCGGTTATGGTGCCCGTTTTATCCAGAATGATTGCGTTTACCTGGTGCGCTAACTCCAGGCTCTCTGCATCTTTGATGAGAATACCCGATCCTGCGCCTTTGCCAATTCCAACCATGATGGCAGTGGGAGTTGCCAGCCCAAGTGCACACGGACATGCTATAACCAGCACCGAAACCATTGCCAGCAAAGCCTGGGTAAGTGCATTTTCGCTTCCCACAATCATCCATATGGCAAAGCTTAGAATAGATATACTCATTACGATGGGAACAAATATGCCGGCAATTTTGTCAACCAGCTTTTGCACCGGAGGTTTACTGCCCTGCGCCTGCTGCACCATTTTGATGATCTGCGCCAGAATGGTGTCGCCGCCTACCTTTTCGGCTGTAAAAACAAAACTGCCTTTCTGGTTGATTGTGCCAGCAAACACTTTACTGCCCTTGGTCTTCTCTACCGGAAGCGATTCGCCGGTTATGGTACTTTCGTCAATGAATGATTCGCCGGAGACGATTTCGCCATCTACCGGTATTTTTTCGCCAGGCTTTACCAGCAGCTTGTTACCTTGTACTACTTGGCCGATGGCGATTGTCTCTTCCTGGTTATTCTCGCGTATTATGGTTACGGTATTGGGTTGCAATCCGATGAGTTTCTTAATAGCCGAGGAAGTGTTGGACTTGGCACGTTCCTCCAGTACCTTGCCAAGGAGAATGAAGGCAATGACAACCGCAGCTGCCTCGTAATATACATGGGGGTGTTGCCCCTGGCTATGCATAAAATGGGGAAAGAGCGTGTTGAATAAGCTGAACAGGTAGGCAATTCCTATACTTAAAGCAACAAGGGTATCCATGTTTGCCTTACCATGCTTAGCCTGGTTTAGTGAATTGATGAAAAAGCCGCGTCCAAACCATAGGATAACTGGCGTTGCAAGAATAAGCATGATCCAGTTAGCGTACGGCATGTTCATAAAAAACATGCCAATGATTACAACTGGTAGCGCAAGTACTGAGGCCCAAACGGTACGTTTTTTCAGTTCAGCATAATGAGACTGCTGAATTTCTTCCTGTTTGCTTTGCCCTGCATCTTCAGTAAGCAGATCGTAACCGATCGATTGAATGGCTGTTTTGAAGTCGTTGATACTGGCTAATCCGGGCTGATATTCAACGAAGGCCGATGAATTGGCAAAGTTTACAGCAGCATCAATAACGCCTTTCTGCGACTTGAGCATACTCTCCACACTCATGGCACATGAGGCGCAGCTTAATCCGGTTACCGGGAATATTTTCTTTATCGTTGCTTCCATATTACTTATTTTTCAGCAAAGTTAAAGCAGGTTGTTAGGTTGCTTGTTACGATATTTTTGATTTAATTTATGATATTTTCAGGCCTAAACTTCATCCAGCGGTTTACGCTTGTTTTCTTTTATCTGCTTGAAATGACTGGGAGTTAAACCGGTTACTTTCTTGAACTGGCCTGATAAATAGGCCACGCTGCTGTATCCCATTCTGTCGGCAATTTCGCTCAGTGTAAGTTCGTCATACACGAGCAGTTCCTTAACCTTCTCTATCTTCTGGTTGATGATGTATTTCTCAATAGTAATTCCCTCAATCTCCGAGAACAAGGAGCTAAGATATGAGTAATCCTTGTGAAGCTGTGATTCTACGGATTGCGAATAGTTTACCTTGGGTGCATTTTCGCTGTGGTGGACGAGTTGAATGATTGTGTTTTTGATCTTCTCTATAATACGGCTTTTGGCATCATCGATTAGTTCGAAACCATTGTTTGTAAGCGCTTCTTTAAGTTTCGGCATATCGCTATCGCTTACCGGATAGTCGGTTTCTACTTCGCCAAGCGAAATATTTACTGGAGAATAGCCCAACCCCTCGAAAACATTCTGCACTGCCATGATGCAGCGGTTACAAACCATATTTTTAACAAAGTAAAGCATAATGTAAATATAGGCTAAAAAACATTAGCGTCTTTCCGTGTTTTTTAGGCTACATGTTGCGCTTTAAAGTACCTCAATCCTAAACCCATGTGTGTGTTAATTTCTGAAACTTGCCAGTATGTCTGCCGGTTTCGAGTTCGGCGAAATGGTATTGAAGTCGCCACGAATGGTTTTCAGGGCATAAATTTCTTCGTCAATTTCCTGGCGGGTGCGGTATCCTAAGGCTCTGAAGAGGGGTAATGGCGGGCACCACCCTTGAATGCCATGCTGGAGAAGAAATCCGGCCACTGCACCAGTCAAAAAGAACCACTTTTTATTCGTAAATGTTCCAAAAATTATGCTGCTAAGGGCAATTGATGCGGCATTTACTTCGAGTACACGTTCAATGTCCCATTCCCGGTGCAATTCGTTTATGCGTTGCGTGATCTCGCATGCAGGCAGGTTGCGATAATATTCTATGTTGTTACGGGTTTTCTGGTCGACTTTGGCATTTTTGTCGGACGGGGCATTTGCCCGAACTCTTTCTCTATTACTTTGTGCTCTTGATTCCATACGCATGAGTTTAGGTTGTTCAAGAGCAAAACAACCAGTTTGTACTTAATGTTGAATATTGGAGTGCAATTTAAACCCGGATGACTAAAGAAAAACTATATAACCCGTTTAATCCATTCTTTGGCAAGCAGCTCATGGCCTGCAACAGTTGGGTGTACTCCATCCCAAATCCAGTAATCGGCGGGTGCTTTTTTGCAGGCTTTGTCGAAAACTTCCTGAAAAGCAATGTGGATGGCTCCATATTTCTTTGACAATTTGCTTACAACTTCCTGGCGTTTGGTAATTTCGGCATGGTAAGCGGTCCAATGCTCATTAACTGTTCCAACAGGCAGAATAAAAGGTTCGCATAAAACCAGAACAATGTCGGGCAATTTGGCTTTGGTTTGTTTGAGCAGACTGTCGTAAACTTCTTCGTATTGCTCAATTGTAACTATCGGCTCCCAATTTAATACAACAGAACTGGTATCGTTTACACCTATAAGTATACTGAGTACATCAGGCTTAAGATCCAGCGTATCCGTTTGCCAGCGGGCAGCAAGGTCAATTATTTTGTTGCCACTAACGCCCCGGTTGTAGAATTTTAACCTTTTTTGAGGATATTCCGCACCAAGTCGACTGGCAATGCTGAATGCGTAGCCATGCCCCATGATGTGATTGGGATCTTCGTTACGGCCTCGGTTGCCATCGGTGATGGAATCGCCTTGGAAGAGAATAGTTAAACCTTCTGATGTCATTGGTTCAATTGCTGAAATATCAATTTGTGATGTTACTATGGTGGCTGTGCCTGCAATGGCCATTTTCTTTAAAAAAGAACGACGCGATTTCTCTTCCATTTTGAGTGTCGATTTATTGGCGAAATAAATACAAGATAATTGAAAGTTAGTAAAGTTAAAAGAAATGCGATATTTTCGCCGACAGCATGAGCAGGAGATTAATCCAACAGGGCTCGCTGTGTTAAGTTGAACGAGCCCTGAATGGGTTGCTTCAGCGGGATGCAAAAGCATCAATCTTTGACACAACGAACATTGTGTCCATTATTTTTTTCAACCAGTGTGCTTTTCAGTTTTTTGTCATTAAAACTTAATTGCCGGCCCCAGGCATTCGGAGAGTTGTGATCGCTCGTTTCTGTTGAGGTCCACCAGTGGGCTGCAAAGTAAAAGTCTTCCCAGTTGCCGCTGGTTCCACGTTGTCCTAAAGGTATGCCCGAAAACCCTGTGATATTGTTCATTGTAGAGAGGCAACCCACATGTCCTTGTTCATTACTCTCCGACCATTCGCGGGAATCTATAGCAATTGCCTTTCCTATGGCTGATGCATCGCCTTCGTAACCATATCCATTAGCAGATAAATAGCTAACCAATTGCTTCCATTCTGCTTCGCTGGGTAAGTGCCATCCGGTGGGGCATACGCCCTGAACTTTCGCTTTTTTCGTGGTATTTGCGTTGTTGAGGTGCATTGCAGCGCCCCATGTATAGTATCCCTTATCGGTAAGTGCTACTGCATTTAAAGGTAGCTCGTCCCAGCCAAACAAGTCGTAGCGGTCAATAACTGGGATTTCTGTTCCATCGGCAAAATGTGTAGAGGCAAGATTTTCGGCCATCCACCATTGATTGCCTATTTTAACAGTTTTATACTCATTTTTGTCAAAATCCTTCACTGAACCCGATTCGTATGTTACTTTCTTGAGTTCAACCAATAATGGAGTCTCTTTGTATTGTTGCAGGTCTTTATGGGAAATAATTTGTTTGGTGGGTAAATAGCCTTCTTTGGAGATTATTAAACAGGGTAAGTTACACAATGAGCTGGAGGTATCGATAATGACAAGGTTGTTGGTGGTGCCGTTTAACTTATACTCATTGTAGAAGCCAAAAGTGGAATTGTCGTATATTGAAAGCTTCGCTGGCAGTAGGTCGCCACTCTCTATATCCATTACAGACATGTTGAAATAAATACCTTTTCGCTCAAAGATTGGAAAACCTACAAACCCAAAGTCCGCTGGTCGCTTGTTTTCTGTATTTATTACATCGAGATAAACAGGCGTTGACATGTCTTTCATGACTTCGAATTCGAGAGGTAAGGGATAGGCTACGAATTGTGCTTCCTGCGATCCTGATAAGGGAGTTGCATAGATTGTATTTCCTGCCGAGTCAGCTAGCATGAATTGTGTTACTTTGTAGTTTCCTGTTTTTAAGGTAATTCGTTGGCTGAAGAATTCCCCATTCATCTGAAATATTTTTACATCCGCTTGGTTGTAGCTGGTGGGTGTTCCGTCGGCATTCTGAATGGTGAGGATAATTTTTTTTACATCGTTTAATGTACGTGCCGACACGCTTTTTAGCAAAGAGCTACTTTTGGAAGTAGATAATTTAACTGCAAATGAAACCTCCTGATCAGTGGCTTCGGTATCCTTATCCTTTGTACAAGTTGTAAAAAGTACAGTACTCGCCAGGGTCAGCCCGGCCAGAATGAGTAAATGTTTCAAGTTTTTCATGGTAATTAAATTTTGATTTTTATTTAGGGGTTAATTGTTGTGCTATAAAGAACGGCCTAATATTGAACAATCGAAGAATCGTTTTGCCTTGTTGAATTATATGATTTTTTACGTTGTGTCTTTATTTTTTATATGGTTCGAATGCCTGTAATTACAATAGTATTCAAAAAGTAAAAGTGTAAAACGGTTTTCCCTACAATATTTTAATGTATTTTATACTCTAAGTTCGTGAAGTTTACTAACATTTCCAAATTCTAACGTAAATTAAGCATGTGGAGCGGGGAAATATTTGTACCTAAATGCAATTAACAGATATTCAGAAACTTTTATTTCTCGATTGAACCTGAAATGGGATGATTTGTTTTATATGCAAACCGATACAATGACCCTTGACTACTTTCATCCTGCCATCCGGAACTGGTTTTTAAGCCGGTTTAAAGAGCCAACAGACGTGCAGTTGCTTGCTTGGCCTGCTATTCAGAATAATCAGTATACACTGCTGGCTGCTCCAACGGGTTCCGGTAAAACACTGGCTGCATTTCTGGTGGCTATTGATGAAATTGTAAAAATGGGTATTGCCGGTTCGCTTCTTCAACAAACGAGTGTTGTTTATATCTCGCCTTTAAAAGCTTTGGGTAACGACATACAGCGGAATCTTCAGGAACCCTTAATGGGAATTACCGATGAATTAGGAAAAGAGGGACATTCCGAATTTAAGATAAAGGTGGCCGTGAGGACAGGCGATACCACAGCTTCGGAACGAGCCGCTATGCTTCGTGTGCCACCGCATATTTTAGTTACAACACCCGAATCGCTTTATTTACTTTTGACAAGTGCGAATGGAAGGAAGATGCTGTCAAATGTTCGTTCGGTTATTGTAGATGAAATACACGCCATGGTGGATGATAAAAGGGGTTCCCATTTATCGCTTTCGCTGGAACGGCTGGAAAACCTGGTTTCGCTGCCCATTAAACGTATAGGACTTTCGGCTACCCAAAAGCCCATTGAGCGGGTGGCCGACTTTTTGAAAGGCAACGGTAAAGAGGCTTTTTGCGAGATCATCAATAATTCGCAATCAAGACGATACGATGTGGCGCTTGTTCTTCCTCATTCTCCATTGTCTGCCGTCATGTCCAACGAGATATGGACCGAGGTTCACCAGAAGCTCGTTGAGCTGATCCGCGAACACCAGACAACGCTTATTTTTGTGAATACACGACGCCTTGCAGAGCGCCTTACGCATAGTTTAGATCCCTTTATTGGCAAGGAAAATATAACGGCGCACCATGGCAGCATGTCGAAAAAACACAGGGAGAATGCTGAACAACAGCTTAAAACAGGAAAGCTGAAAGCACTGGTTGCGACTGCATCACTGGAGTTGGGCATCGATATAGGATCGGTGGATTTGGTGGTTCAAATTAGCTCTCCGCGAAGTATTTCCAAGTTAATTCAACGTTTGGGCCGCTCCAGACATTATGTTGGCGGAGTTCCCAAAGGCCGCCTTGTTCCGCTTACATTAAACGATTTGTTGGAGTGTACTGCGCTTATTGATTGTTTACAACGTGGAGAGCTGGATGAATTGCATATTCCTGAGAAGCCTTATGATGTGCTGGCGCAGCAAATCGTGGCCGAACTTTCTGCCAGGGATTACGAATACTACGAATTATATAGTCTCATCAAGAGGGCCTACCCTTATGGCTCGCTTACGGAAAACGAATATGCGGAAATTATTGAAAAACTGGCCAATGGGTATACTTCGAAAAAAGGAAGAGTGTCTGCCTATATCTTTTACGATAAGGTGAATATGCTGTTGAAGGCCCGACGTGCTGCGCGCCTGGTTGCAATAACCAATGGTGGCACCATTCCCGATACTTTCGACTATGATGTGATCCTCGAACCTGAAAATACAGTTATAGGAACGGTTTACGAGGATTTTGCTATGGAAAGTCTCACTGGCGATATCTTCCAGTTAGGAAATAGTTCGTGGCGCATTAAGAAGATCGGAAATGGAAAAATTTGGGTTGAGGATGCCCATGGTTTACCGCCCGATATGCCATTCTGGATGGGTGAGGCCCCCGGACGAACCGTTGAATTGTCGTTCGCAGTATCCCGTTTAATTAAAGCCATTGATGAAAAGATCTTTATAGCGCAGCAGCACACAACCATAGCTGCCGACTGGCTGGCAAACAATTATCAGTTATCACCTGAGGCTGCAGATCAGTTGGTGAACTATCTGGCATATACCAAAGCCGCTCTTGGTGGGTTACCTACAACTGATATGGTTATTCTGGAGCGTTTTTTCGATCAGGCCGGCGATGTTCACCTTGTTATTCACTCTGTTTTTGGTACCCGTATGAATAGGGCATGGGGATTAGCTCTTCGCAAGCGGTTTTCGCGTATTTTTAACTTTGAATTACAGGCTGCTGCTACCGAAAACGCAATAGTTCTCTCATTTGGTCCAACGCATAGTTTCCCGATAAATGAAGTTTTTTCATATCTTAATTCGCACGAGGTTACAAAGGTTCTTGTTCAGGCTTTATTGGAATCGCCGGTATTTGAAGTTCGTTGGCGCTGGAATGCCTCTACTGCACTCGCTATTGCACGGCGAAGGGGCGGAAAGAAGGTTCCTGCGCAACTTCAGCGCATGCAGGCCGAAGATTTGATAGTGCTTGTCTTTCCCGAGGTTTTGAATATGGACGATGATGCCGGGAAACGCGACATTACCGGTCATTTTCTTGTAGACCAAACCCTATACGACTGCTTGTACGAAGCAATGGACATTACAACGCTTACAGCATTATTGGAAGGCATACAACAGACGAAAATTCAAACCATTGCAATTGATATGCGCGAGCCTTCTCCTATGGCACAGGAGGTACTTGTTGCTCAGCCTTATGCTTTCCTGGATAATGCGCCATTGGAGGAGCGCAGGGTTCGTGCAGTATATTACCGGCGCTGGTCGGGGAAAGAAGAAGCTTCATCCATGGGGCAGCTCGATCCTTTGGCTATTCAAAAAGTTACCGACGAAGTTTGGCCCAGGGTGCGTAATGCCGATGAGTTGTACGATGCATTAATGGTAAGCGGCGCTCTCACTGTACAGGAAATAGATAGTAAGCATGAATTAACCCAATGGCAGCCATTTTTTAATGAACTGATTGCTCAAAACAGTGCAACACAGCTTTTTCATCCCGATAGCAAACAGCAATATTGGGTAGCAGTTGAGCGTCTTCACGAAATGATGCGTGTTACCCCTTTATATACAATGAATCCTCTTATACCTATTCCTGAAAATATAAGCAAATTAGCGGCAGATATAGATAATCCGCTTGTAGAAATTGTTCGTAGCCGCCTTTCGATGTCGGGTCCGGTTACCTTAAGATACTTAAAGGATTTGCTTCCTGTTTCTCCTGCTGATATTGAAAATGCGTTGCATGTATTGGAAAAAGAAGGCTTTGTATTTCGTGGCCATTTTCATCATGATGAAGTGGAAGAGTGGTGCGAGCGTCATTTACTGGCCCGTATACACAGGTACACGCTGGATAAGCTGAGAAGCGCCATTCAACCTGTTTCTCCCTCAGAGTTTATGCATTTTTTGTTTCATTGGCAAAAGGTACTTTCTGGAGAAGAACACGTTACTGTTGAAAATGTGTTGGATCAACTGGAGGGATACGAGGCCCAGTCCGTTGCCTGGGAAGGCGATATCCTTTCATCCCGCATAAAATCATATAATTATACCTCTCTTGATTTGTTATTGCTTAGGGGAGAGTATATCTGGGGTCGGTTCAAGACTGGAAAGCTCACTGGGAATCAATTCTCCAGTGTTCCTATTCGTACAACACCCATTGCCTTTATCCGGCGTAGTAACCTTAGGTATTATCAGGTGCCGGAACAGCAGGAAATTCTTGAATCTTTGTCGGTGTATGCCCGGCAAATATACCAGCAGCTTCATAGTGGCGGTGCACAATTTTTTAATCAATTGCTGGAGAATTCGCGCTTACTACAATCGCAGCTCGAAGATGCTCTAACCGAACTGATATCGGTTGGACAGGCTACTTCAGATAGCTTTACCGGCCTGCGAACCTTGCTGATTCCCGATAAGTATTTTTCGAACCGGCACCGATCCGGGAAAGTTATGTTTAACTTTCAACAAGCGGGCCGCTGGTGGCTCATTCCATCGGGAGAAGCCACAGAAGATGGCCCGCTTCCTGAGGACTACGTTGTAAATGTAGCCAATATGTTGCTGAAAAGGTATGGTGTGGTGTTCAGGAAGCTTGCAGAAAAGGAACGCTTGCTTTTTATGTGGTACGATATGCTAAAAGTATACCGGAAAATGGAAGCACAGGGCATAATACGCGGAGGGCGCTTTGTTGATGGCTTTGGTGGCGAACAATATGCTTTGCCTGAAGCTGTAACCTTTCTACGTGAAATAAAAAGCGGCGAAAGTACCGAAGAGCTAGTGTCGATAAGTGCTGCTGATCCGCTTAATTTAACGGGTTTCATTACTCCTGGGCCGCGTGTTGCTTCGCTATATAGCAACAGGATTCTGTATAGACAAGGGATTCCTGTAGCTATTAAGGAGGGTAAGGATGTGCAATTCCTAAACGCGATGGACGAAGAAACGCAGTGGAAACTTAAGAAGTTGCTTATTCATCACAATGTGCAGCCGGAACTCAGACCATATCTGGCATATTCGTAAGCTAGCTTTGAGTCTTATCTGGCAAATGCTTTAGATCAGCTTGCAACCTTTTCTTTGATGGAATGTTAAATTATTGTAATTTTAAGTTAACCTGATATTTAAATTTATCAAACAATGAAATATAATCTTTTAGGGAACACCGGGTTAAAGGTTTCTGAGCTTTGCCTGGGAACAATGACATTTGGCGGAAGGGGCATGTGGACTGCAATTGGCACACTCCCTCAGGAACAGGTAAATGCATTGGTGAAACAATCGGTTGATAGTGGAATCAATTTCATTGATACAGCCAATGTTTACAGTGAGGGATTAAGCGAAACCATGACTGGCCAAGCGATTCGCGATCTGGGTTTGAACCGTGACGATTTGGTAATTGCTACCAAGGTACGCGGCCGTGTAGGCGATGCCCCCAACAATACAGGGTTGAGCCGGAAACACATTCTTCAGCAAATAGACGAGAGTCTTCAACGGTTGCAAATGGATTATGTGGATTTATACCAGATTCATGGCTTCGACCCACAAACACCCATGGAAGAAACACTCGAAGCGCTCGACTCGCTTGTAAAAAGCGGGAAGGTTCGATATGTTGGCTGCAGCAACCTGGCTGCATGGCACATCATGAAGGCACAATGGATTTCGGCCCGGGAACACCTCAGTAAGTTTGTATCGCTGCAGGCATACTACACCATAGCCGGCCGCGATCTCGAAAGGGAGCTTGTACCCATGCTTCTCGATCAAAAAATGGGACTTTTGGTATGGAGCCCTTTGGCTGGCGGACTTCTTAGTGGTAAGTATAGTCGTGATACTGAAAATACAGAGGGCCGCCGAGTGGCTTTTGATTTTCCTCCGGTAAATAAGGAAAGAGCGTACAATATTATTGAGGTGATGCAGGAAATAGCAAATGCAAAGCAGGTTACTATAGCTCAGGTGGCCTTGGCATGGCTTTTACATCAGCCAGTTGTAACTTCGGTAATCATTGGCGCAAAGACAACTCAGCAACTTACCGATAATTTGAAGAGTGTAGATATTCAGCTTTCGGGCGAAGAGATGGCACGCCTCAACGAAGTAAGCCAGCTGCCTTCGGAATACCCGGGTTGGATGATTGAACGCCAGGGGTCGGACAGACGTTAGCAGTTTTACCTGGTTTTAAATTGGTATTTAATGGATTTTAAGCAAAATCCAAAGCGATTATTTGTTTGTTCCCGACACGTTTTTTAATTTGCAGGCAATTGTTTAGCCTTTTTAAAAAACCAACAAACATGAAGTATTTTGCTCCATTAAAAAATAAGGATATTGTTACGTTGATCGGTCTTGTAATTGCTGGGTTTGCATGGATAATGACCGATCAGCTGTTCCTAAAATCATCGTCGCACCGGTTTATCGCGTTTATAATTGTAATGATCCTTCTATTTCAGGCGCAATTCAGACTTAACAAACCCTTGCGGATCTGGTATTATGCCAACACGCTTTCGTTCATTCTGCTTTCGGTTACGGTGTTGCTGAGTATTGTTATGCACGTGATTATCGCCCACGATTTCGTGTCAACACTGTCTCATATTCTTTTGCTATGGCTGATTACAGGGTTAATGCCGCACGTGTCCGCTTTAATTTATGCAATTACAGGAGCAAAGCAAGGCGAATAATATAATTTTTGCCAGTACTCCTGATCGTACAAAACATAATGCGTTACATTCGGGACTGCATTAAACAAAAAGAATTTATACATTTGCTTCCCTAATACTAAAATATTATAAGCATGGGTAAATTAGTAATTAACAGCTACACCGAATTTGAACAGCAGGTTGGGAAAGAACTGGGTTTTTCCGATTATCATAAAATTACACAGGAACAAATCAACAAGTTTGCTGAGGCAACGCTCGATTTCCAATGGATACATACCGATATCGAACGTGCTAAGAAGGAAAGTCCCTACGGATCGACCATTGCACATGGTTACTTAACGCTTTCCATTATTCCATATCTGTGGGACCAGATTATTGAAGTGAACAATATCAAAATGCTTGTTAATTACGGCATTAAGGAATTGAAATATAGCCAGCCCGTTTTGGTTGACGGCGAAGTAAGACTCAAGGCGAAGTTGAACTCATTGATTAACCTTCGTGGTATTTCCAAAGCACAGGTAGATGTTGTCCTCGAAATTAAAGACAGCAAGAAACCCGCACTCGAAGCGTCGTTGTTATTCCTGTATCACTTTGCCGAAGGACACAATTAATCTTTTTCACGGAATAGATAAAATGTCCCATCTGTCATTCTGGCGAAGACCTGATCGACATCAACTACGAAGCATCAGGGATTTTTTTAGCGAGGGTTATTGTTTCTGCTTTGCAAGAACGACAACCCTCGCTAATTTTCATATACAATAACCGAATGTTAAGGTAATTTATTAGCTTTACGCATACTAACCCAAATCGTTGAACTACTTAATCGTATGAGAAATTACCTGATTCTTTTGCTTATTCTGCTGCCTATAGGCGCATTTGCACAAACAAACAACTCTTTTCCTAACAAAAACAAAGTACAAAAGGCCATTGAATTAATGGATGACGGAAAAGTTGAGGAAGCCATCAAATTATTGGAAGAGGCTAAGAAATCCGATCCCAAAAACTACATCTACGATTATGAGAAAGGTTACGCTTACTACATAAAACAGGATTATAAAACCTCGTTGGAAATATTTAAGGATGTTGTAAAGTATGACAACATTACCGACCAGTGTTTCCAAATGCTTGGGAATTTATACGACATCAATGGCGCTCCAGAAAGTGCATTGAAAGCCTACGATAAAGGATTAAAGAAATTTCCCAATTCCGGCAGGCTCTTCCTCGAAAAGGGAAATGTTTACTGGGGGCAGAAGAAGTACTCCGACGCATTGCCTTTGTATGAGCAGGGAATAAAGGTTGAACCAAGCTTCCCCTCTAATTATTACAGGGTTGCTATTATATATTTCAATTCCACTGAGCCGGTATGGGGGATGATTTACGGTGAACTGTTTATGAATCTCGAAAGGAATTCCAAACGCACTGAAGAAATAAGCAAAATGCTTTTCGATACCTACAAAAGCCAGATTGCGTTTAAGAAAGATACAGTTTCTGTTTCGTTCAGTAAAAATAATATCATTACCATTTCTGATCTGAAGGATATTAAAAATTTCAAATTGCCATTTGGCGTTGGCGCATATGAGCCCACACTGCTGCTCTCCATTACCGGCCAACAAGAGATTAATTTAGCAACGCTCGATACCATTCGGCAACGCTTCGTAAAGGAATATTTCTCGGGCGATTTGTATAAGAAATATCCCAATGCCCTCTTCGATTATCAAAAGAAAGTACAGGATGCCGGCCACATGGAAGCTTACAATTACTGGATACTGATGAAAGGCAACGAGGAAGCCTTTCTTAAGTTCAAAGAAGCCAATGAAGAAAAATGGGAAAACTTTGTTAACTGGTTTAGCGAGAATGGGCTTATTCTGGACGAAAAAAGCCAATGGGGGCGTTAATAATGTTCAAGATCATCTTGAATGGGTAAAACTTTATCTTGAACCAGTAAAAATGGGGGATGCAATGCATTGCATTATTGCACATTGTTAAATATCTTAAATAGACAATAAAGCTATTTCGCTGTATTTCAGTATTTTATATTTTGGGAGAAATAAGAAATGGATAATAGCCTCATCATTTGCTGACGAATTGATTGGAATATTAGTTCAAGAATTGGTTGTTTCAATTTCAAGCAGTTTTTCCCATGAAGAACATGAATGGAACAATACAAGCAATAGTTCAAAGGTCGCGAAGTCAAAGGCTTTCAGAAAAAAACAACTAGTCTCAAAAATTAAGGTTTTCAGTGTTACCTAGTTTCCAGCGAGAAGCCTCAATGATTCGGCCTTAAGTTATCATACTAATCGTCAGTTAACTTGTTATATATTTTTGTAACTTTGGATTTGTAAAGGTATAAGGATGGATAAAGAACAGATTCAAAATAAAATAAAATCAGTCATTCATGCGAAGGATCCTAATGCGTTGGCATATCTTTTTGGATCGAGAGCCAGGGGCGATTTTCGGCCAGATTCCGATTGGGATATACTTATTTTAGTGGACAACAAGAATGTTACCAATGATATTGAGGATAAGTTCAGAGATGATTTGTATGAGATTGAACTTGAGTCTGGGCAAATAATATCAACTTTTATTTATCCAAAGGATTATTGGACAGGCACCTTGATATATTCTCCTTTATATAAAAATGTTGTTAAGGAAGGTATCAAATTATGACCATAGCAAACCAGGATGATTATATAAAGTACCGTTTTCACAGGGCAGAGGAATCGTTTGAGGAGGCAATTATCTTGCCGAGAATGAGAGATGGAATGCCGTGGTTAATCGATTGTATTATGCGTGTTTTTATGCAGTGATTTCATTATTGCTGAAAAATGGGATAGAGACGCAAACCCATGATGGAGCAAGAACTCAATTTGGGTATCTTTTTATAAAAGCCGGATTGATAGATAGAAAGTTTGGTAAACATTTTTCCAAATTATTTGACTACCGACAAAAGGGAGATTATGGAGATTTGTTTGATTACGATAAAGAAACCGTAAGCCCATTAATTGGAGAGACAAAAGAATTTCTGGAAACAATCAGGACGTTTATTTGAAAAGCACCGAACGAAGCATCATTCAGCTAAATCCAGTGTTCATTCTCCCTTTTTGCACTACCTCTTAAATTTCTCTATCTTCGCCGCGTTTTATAATTCATTATGCTCTCAATCAAAATATTTCTCACGCAGCGTAAATACTTTTCCTCCGCGTTTTTGTTTACGTGTTTCAGCCTTATTTTCAGTACCTGGGTTACGTATATACCGCATATTGCAGAAGCAATAGGGATTACCGAAGGAAAGATTGGTGGAGCCATATTCTTCTCGGCATTGGGATCATTTTTTATGATACCGGTTGCCAACCGGCTGGTCGACCGCATAGGTGTAGGTAAAAGCACATACTGTTCGCTCATTATATATAGTTTTACCTTATTTGGTCCGTTTCTCGCGTTCAATTATGTGTCGTTATGTGTTGCGTTGTTTGTATTTGGTATAGCCAGTTCATGGTATGCCATATCGGTAAATTCGCTTACGGCTACAATCGAAAAGCAGGATGAGGTGTATATAATGACCGGCAGCCATGGTTTTTGGAGTATAGGAGGTATGATTGGCGCTGCCAGCGGAAGCTTTCTGGCGTCGTTACTGCATAATCCGCTTATACATGTGGGGATGGTGGTGTTGTTTATTATAGGCATTCAGTCCTACTTGCGTTCCGATTATTATTTCCGAAAAGGGGAACACCATCCCAAAGAGAAACGGAATTATAATCATATCCGGCCACTACTCGTTATTGCAGCTGTAGGGTTAATTCTGATGGTTGCCGAGGGCGCCATTGCCGACTGGAGTGCGTTGTATCTCAAGAAAATCATTCATATTAAGCTTCAATATATAGGTATGGGCTACGCAGCCTTTTCTTTTGCAATGATGATAGGTCGTTTCACTGGCGATGCGTTGAGCCGGAAACATGGGTCGTGGCAATTGCTCACTTATGCAAGCTTATTAAGTATATTTGGGTTTCTGATGGTTCTGGTTCTGAGCCCTGTAGTCACTTTAATCGGGTTCTTTGTTGTTGGTTTGGGCTTTTCCGTTATTGTTCCCGAAGTTTATCGCCTGGCATCGAAGGTTGAGGGTATTAAAACGTCCGATGGTGTTTCGGTAATAGCAGCAAGCACCAATATTGGCTTTCTGGTTGGACCTGTAATGTTAGGCTTCCTGGCCGAAATAAAATCGTTGCACCTCAGTTTTATGGTGCTTACCGCGTTTGTAAGCCTGGCATTCTTTATTGCATTGTGGAAGAATAGCAGAACAAAGAGGATGAAGTAAATACATATTTGGACAGGATAATTTTAGAGACAAAAATCCAATTTTTCGGGACAAAAGTCCAAATGATTTTGTGGTAACTGGGTAATTTTGCAGCCGAATCTTAGACGAGATTTTTCATACGTAGATTTTATGAAGTTGACAAACTATATCCATAACATATAGAAGCTGTTTGATTGGGGGATTAAACACTTCGATTGGTTTGGGTTTATTTAGTTTGAATTTGAGGTAAAGGGAGAACGAACGGTTCTCCCTTTTGCTTATGTTATGGTAAAAGAGAAATGGGTACTTGCTTAAAAAGCAATCCCTCCTGGATAGCCTTCTTCCATTGGTTATCGTTTCTTTATGTAGTAACTTTTTGTGTCAGGAGTTTGTTTAGCAAATCCATCAGTATGTCGCGTTTAATGGGCTTACTGATATAGTCGTCGCAACCCGCTTCCAAGCTTTTTTCGCGGTCGATGGGTGTGGCGTAGGCTGTTTGAGCAATTATAATTAAGTCGGGTTTCTTCTGTTTAATCTGCTGAGTGGCTTTGTACCCATTCATGTCAGGAAGCCCAATGTCCATAAGCACGATATCGAATGAATTGTTCAGCGAAAGCTCTATTGCTTCTTTCCCGTATATAGTATGTGTGGTATTAAAGCCTGCACGGCTTAAAATCTCTTTTAGGTATTCGGCATTGTAGAAATCGTCTTCAACAAGAAGAAGTTTTCTACCTTTGAAACTATGCATTTCAATAAAGTCGGGTTCATTCTTTTTTTGCGCAGCAACATTGGCGGGTTGGTACGATATGGTAAAATGAAAGGTAGAGCCTTTACCAGGTTCCGATTCCAGCCATATTTCGCCATCCAGTAAATTCAAAAGTCCTTTAACTATCGATAACCCTAACCCGGTGCCGCTATGTAGCTTGTTTTTGTCGCTGTTTACTTGGGTAAAGCGTTCAAAAATCATTTTCTGCTTGTCAAGCGGAATGCCGACGCCTGTATCGGAAACAAAGAATTCAAGCCGGTTTTGCCCATTTAATTCGCAACCAACTACAATTTGCCCTTCTTCCGTAAATTTAAAGGCATTTCCTATAAGATTGATCAGTATTTGCTTAAGCTTTATCTTATCTGTAATAATGAGGGATAATGAAGGGTTGGGAATTCTTCTTATTGTAAGTGCTATATTTTCCTTTTCCTTACTCTTTCTGTTTTCGTTAAAGAACACCAGAAGCTCGGAAAACAATGCATCCAAATCGCATATCTCGTAATTTACTGGTAATTGGCCCGATTCAATTTTGGCAATGTCGAGAATGTCGTTGATAATAGCCAACAAATCTTTGCTCCGCTGACTAATAATTTGCGAAAAGGCTTCCAGTTTGGGTTTGTTGCCGTAATACTCAGTTATTAAGTCCGAAAAGCCCATAATAGCATTCATGGGCGTACGTATTTCATGACTCATGTTTTGCAGGAAAGCGGTTTTCAAACGGTCGCTTTCTTCGGCCTTTTCCTTCGCAATACTAAGTTCTTCGTTTAATCTCCGGTAAAGTTTATTTTGTAATTCGAGTTCTTCACTTTTTTGTCGGGTTAATAATTCTGCTTTTGCTAGTTTATTCAAATGCCTGCGGGTCATCCAGAACAGTAGTAGCGTAGTAATGGTTACGTATATGAAACCTTTGATAATGCTGAAAAAAGTAAGCGTGTCTCTGTTCGAAATAACTGCCGCAAAGAACATATCAGATAAATAGATCCATAAAAGCCCGATAACAAAATAGATTAAGCCTATTTTATACTCGAATTTAATTTTTTTCAGTATCTGTAATCCGCTTTTCATTATTTTACGGCTTAGAATGGATAAAGCTTTTGCAGAAAATTAGGAGTAGCCTATGTGTTTTATTTTGTTAAAATTATCTTCTTTTTTGGTAAACTCAAAATTCTAGTCTGTTATTCCTTACAATTCTTTTTCAAATTAGTTTTACCTTCCATTCATATTTTTTATTCTATTTACTTAAATTTGTTGGAAAAGAAGAAAGGGGTTTTTGTTTTAGCCAAAACAGACTTACTTATTTCCTATTTTAGCAATTTTTAAAAGAATTATGGAAGATTCTGAAAAGTTTCTTGATGTTGAGGGTGTCATTGGAAAAAAGAATCCACGGTTACTTAAGGTTATTCCGGGTTTTGTAATTCGATACTTAAAGAAAGTATTGCATCAGGACGATTTGAATGATATTATACATAACAACCGCGACAGATACGGAGTTGACTTTGTTGATGGTTCGTTGGAGGGCTTTGGTTCTAAGTTCGAAGCTGTAGGCCTTGAGAATGTGCCTTCTTCCGGTCGTTTCATTTTTGCATCCAATCATCCGCTGGGCGGTTTAGATGGATTGATATTTATGAGTGTGGTGCGCAAAAGGTTCCCTCACCTGAAATTTATTGTAAACGATCTGCTTCTGAATGTAAAAAACCTGGAACCCGTATTTATTCCTGTAAATAAGCATGGTAAACAATCGGTAAGTTATGTGGCAGCTATAGATAAGGCATATGCTTCGGATGAGCAAATTCTGTACTTCCCGGCTGGCCTGTGTTCGCGGAAAATTAATGGACAGATTACTGATCTTCCCTGGCACAAGAGTTTTATTACGAAGGCAATTAAATATCAGCGCGACGTTATTCCTGTTTATTTTGAAGGAAGGAACTCTAATTTCTTTTACAATCTGTCCAATTTCAGGAAAACATTGGGAATAAAGGCCAATATCGAAATGTTCTATCTTGTGGACGAGATGTTTAAGCAGCACAAAAAGTTTATACGATTATATTTTGGGAAACCAATACCATACAGTACTTTTGATCACTCTAAAACACCTGCGGAGTGGGCAAACTATGTGAGGTCAGAGGCTTATGCCCTTTCCACGAAGTTGAAATAACTGTTCCGTATAATGAATTTTAATACCTTTACAATGAGTAAACTAGAGATGAAACCAATAATTCCACCTGTAGATAAGGCATTACTGGAGAGAGAATTAACTGAGGAACGGTTTGTGCGTAAAACCAACAACGGCGGTAACCTCTTGTATATCTTCAATGCTCAGAATGCGCCTAATTTAATGCACGAAGTAGGAAGGCTACGCGAAATTTCGTTTCGCCATGCCGGCGGTGGTACTGGCGAAGCTATGGATATCGACGATTTTGATACCTGCGAGAACTGCTACAAGCAACTTATTGTTTGGGATCCCGATTCGCGCGAGATTCTGGGCGGTTACCGTTTCAAAATCTGCGATGAAAATACGGTTGATGCCAATGGCGTTGTGCAGCTCTCCACTGGCGAGCTTTTTAACTTTTCGCCTCAGTTCTGTAAAGAATACCTGCCGCATATGATTGAGTTGGGTCGTTCTTTTGTACAGCCAGCCTACCAATCAACTGCCCGCATGCGTAAAGGTCTTTATGCACTCGATAATTTGTGGGACGGCCTGGGCGCAATTATTGTCCAGAACCCCGAAAAGAAGTATTTCTTTGGTAAAGTAACCATGTATACTTCCTATAATGCCGATGCTCGCAACCGCTTATTATATTTTCTGGAAAAGTACTTTGCCGATGTAGATAGCTTGGTTACACCTATTCATCCCATGGATACGCAAATTGATTTTGCCGAGATGGAAAAGTTGTTTTCGACTCACGATTATATGGAGGACTATAAAATACTATCGAAGACAGTTCGGCAATTGGGCGAAATCATTCCCCCACTTATCAATTCGTACATGAACCTTTCGCCAACTATGAAAGTGTTTGGAACATCCATAAATCCTCATTTTGGCGGCGTTGAAGAAACAGCCATTCTGGTTACAATCAACGATATGTACAAGGAAAAGGTGGAACGGCACATATCTACCTTCGATGCCAAGTACTGGCTCAACAAACTCCGGAATACACACATTACTATAAAGCGGCCACATATTAGGCTATTGCCACGGAGAAAATCCAAAGGATAAACACAATAAAGTCCAACGCTATTCTGAGTTGAACTTTATTGTTATTTTAAAATATAAATCTAGCTTCTTTGAAAGAAGGAATGTTCCTAATAAACTATTTCTTAACCAGATACTCCAATAACAACCTTTCAAATTCTTCCTTTTCGGTGTCGTTTTTAAATGCACGCCATGGAATAACAATGGCTTGAAGTGGTTCAATGTAAATAAAATAGTACCCATTGGTAATGCGTAATTTTAGTACCTGAGTCCAGCTCTTAATCAAGTCATTATTGGGCGTAATCATCCGAATCTCTTGCGGGGTAAGCGTTATCTCTGCGTTGCCTGTGAGATGGTTAATAGCAGCAGGGGTTAGGTTATTTGCAATTTTTTTCTGGATAGAACTGGTAATCAGTCGGCCGCCTGCTATGTACATAATAATTACCAATGCTATAAAAGCTACAATCATACCTTTTGAATTGTCAAAAGTAACGGGTATTCCGGCCAATAGGGTTGCTAAAAGTACCAGTAATGTTACAATAGTCGGCACTCCATAGTGAATAAGCAACCGGAAATATTTGCGGTCGGGCGATTTCCACACATGGTAAATGTTGAAATTCACAAAGTCGGCAAGGGTCCGTTGGTAAGTAATTTTAATCATAAGCAGTAAGCGTGTTTACTACAAACTTAATGATTTTTGTGGGAATCGCCACAAGCACGCTAAGATGCTGTGTAATTACCCCAAATTAAATAAAAGATAACCACGGAGAATAGGATAATGGGTTTAAGGCTTTTGGAGTAGGAATAAACTTTACGGAACTTAATTTACGCACATAAAAAGAGACACAGAGGTCACGGAGCAATAAACCGCATGCGGTTTATAAACTCTGTGTGCCTTTGTGTCTCTTTTTAGAGAAAATATGAATTCGCAGGCGTTGAGGCGCTTTCCTTTTTATAGATACCGGAGCCAATCAATCTCCGTGGTTAACAATTTTATTTTAAGGCTTTCACCACCATCTGTATCGTGTTCTTATTCTTCTGTTCAAGCACAAGGTCCTTGTTAACCATTACGCGGTCTATGGTTTGGGTGTCGAAGTACCGAATGGTTATCAATTCCAGTCCATTCTCCACGTTTACATTGAACAAGTGCGATAGATCGTTGATCAGCTCATTGATACGATCCGGTTTATTGTCGATACAAACCTTAAAGCTGATGGCTGAGTTCTGCATCAGGTTAATTTTAATGCTGTGCTTCGAGAAGGTTGTAAAAATGTCCCTGAGGTTGGTTTCTGCAATAAACGAGAAATCCTTTGGCGAAATGCTCATCAGCACCTGGTCCATTTTGAATATGAAAGAAGGAATAAGCGATTCGTATTGCACGTCGCCGATAATCGTTCCCGGATCATTGGGATAAACGAACGACTTCACATGCAGTTGAATTTTCTTGTTTTGTAGCGGCTTAATCGTTTTGGGGTGAATAACACTGGCGCCGTAATAGGTAAGCTCAATGGCATCGAGGTAGGAGAGCTGTCCTAAACGTACTGTGTTGTCGAAGTACTTGGGGTCCGCGTTGAGTACACCGGGTACATCTTTCCAGATTACTACTTTTTCGGCATCGAGAATGTATGCGAGGATGGATGCGCTATAGTCCGATCCTTCGCGGCCCAGGGTTGTGGTTTTCCCTTTTGCATCGGCGCCCAGAAAGCCTTGTGTAATGTAAATGCGCTCATTTTTATAGGTAAATGTTTCTTTTACCTTTTGGGTGGTGGCTCCCCAATCGATAACTCCTTCGCGGAAAGTGGAATCAGTAACGAAATGCTTGCGTACATCCACCCATTTGTTGGCAATACCGCGCTCGTTGAGGTAAGCACTGACGATTTTCGTTGATAATATTTCGCCGAAGGAAACCGTTTGGTCGTATTCCTCGTCGTACGAGCCTTTTTCTTTGCGCGTAAGGTTGTCATGCAGCTCTCCGAAGACTTTAAATATATCTTTATTTGAAGGATGCTTGTCGCCGTTGAATAATTCGCTCACTATACCCATGTGGTATTCTTTTAATGCTGTAAATTCCGCATCGAAAGGTTTGTTTTTGTAAGCCAAATCGTGAATTTTCTCAATGGCATTGGTTGTTTTCCCAAATGCAGAGATAACAATAGCGAGGTTGTTGTTGTGAAACGATTCCAGTATGTGGGCCAGATTTAAAATGCCGCCTGACGATTTTACCGAAGCTCCGCCGAATTTGAATACCAACATAGTTGTAAGTTGAAATACTGTCAAAGATACAACGCCCAAACAGCCAAAAAGGATGATAAATATTAGTTAGAAGGAAATTTTTGTTTTATGGAAAAACAAAGAAAAGGGTCCTGGTGCAAACTATTCGAAGTTTCAAATCAGGACCATGTTCCGTATGTATAGCGCTTACTTTTGCGGATAAATATACTTTTGAAGGTTTTTTACATATTCTTCAAAAGCTTCTCTTCCCTTTTTAGTTATGGAAATTACCGTATTCGGGTAGTTATTTTTAAACGTTTTCTCTACGTTTATATAGCCGGCTTCCTGCAATTTATTGATTTGTATGCTTATATTGCCGGCAGCAGCTTTGGTTGTTTCTTTTATAAAGTTGAAATTGGTTTCTTCAACTGTTATTAAAATAGAAACTATGGATAACCGAAGCTGTGAATGCAATATGGGGTCCAAATCGTTAAACATACTCTTTTTTATTTGCTTTATTAAGAAGTATTCCGGGAATAATCATTCCTACCAATGCGCCAAGCATCATGCTGAATCCATAATAGTCCCGACTGATCACAAAAGTACCGAATCCTATTAAATTTAATAAAACACCGCCTATTATAAGTGGTTTAAATTTGATGGATACGCCAACCAATATTGTCATCACAGCCAGTAAAATCAAAAAAACCGGAGCCATGGTATTTCCGAGTTGGTGGCCGAAAAAAAAGCCCATTATCATAAGATTAAATCCTACTACCCATCCCATTGTTCCTAATATGCGGGAAAGGATGGTCTTGGATGTGTTCTTTTTTACTTTTTTCCTGTAATAGAAGAAAGTATAAATGGCTCCAAGCGGAAATAGGCTACAAGTCCATATAATATCGAATTTCTTGTACAATCCCACTAATGAGAAAAAATACTGAAGAAAGAAAACTAAAAACGTTAAACTGCCCCACAAAATCAGAATGTGGCCATTTTCCTGGAATTTTTGTTTGGTCTCTTCAATTGTTCTTGAAATCAATAAGAGACTTTCTTCGGGTGTTAAATTGTTTTTGTCCATACAATGAGTTGTTAATGTTATTAATTGAACACAAATATAAACTAGTTAATATTATTAACCAAATAATTTAGGATAATTTTTTAGACAAAATTGATAATACAGTAGCAACGCTGAAAGTACTTTATTTAAGTTTCGATCGGGAAATGGGAGTGGTACGGCAAGATGAAATATGGATAATATAATTGCTATATTAGTGGTGGAATAATTGATAAGATAAGAGCCTTTTCCTAACATAGCCAACGTTTGCCATCACTTTAAGTAGTATAAATGAAGTACTTTTTATTTGTTTTTTTTATTTTAATAAGTTGTTCTAAAGATGAATATTACTCCTTGGCGAAGGAGGTGATAATTACTATTGACGATGCTCCAAATTTTCCTGAAAATACAAGCAAAATACTTGATGTATTAAAGAAACATAAGGTTAAAGCGACATTTTTTTGCATAGGACATTTTTTAGAAATCTACCCCGATATTGCAAGTCGAATTGCAACAGAACAATTTATGGGCAACCATACATACACGCATATAAACATTGAAAATTCTAATTTAAACGATGTTTTTAAACAGGAGATTTTACAAACGCAACACATTATTGATAGCTTACAGCCATTAAATAAACATTATTTCAGGCCTCCATATGGCAAATTAACTACAAGTCAAATGTTAACCTTAACTAGCAAAGGTTTCGAAGTGGTTATGTGGGATTTAAGTGCTGAGGAGTGGGATAATAATGTTAGTACGCAAAATGTTGTTGACTACTTTCATGAAAATTTATATTTGAAATTTAAAACTCAGATTCCTATTATTCTATTTCATTTAAATAATTCAACAGTCGAAGCCTTAGATATTTTATTAACTGAATTTGAAAAAAGAAACATAAGAGTTATTACTCTTGATGATTTTAAAGGTAGATAGCATAAGCACAGCTCGCCGGTAATATTGAAACGTTGGGAGAGAACAGTGCTTGCATGATTGCCATGGGACCAACAGCTGATGTTCAGCAATGAGAGTCTGTAAAGAATAGGAGCAAGGCTCTGTAATTCCTCATTAATCTTTCCTACAGAGTCACTCCCTCTCCTTCAGGAGCGGGTCGGGGTGAGGCTTTAAATGCTTTCACCTTCCATATCTTCTCACAATATTCCAGAATAGACCGGTCGGATGAGAATTTGCCTATTCGCGCTACGTTCAGTATGGCTTGGCGGTTCCATTCGGCGGGGTTTTTCCATGTTTC
>DATALJ010000043.1:0-22793 GCA_036261135.1 Bacteroidales bacterium | reverse complement strand
GTATACGACATGTAATTCATTTTTTATAGGCCGTAAAAATAATTAATTTTCAGAAATGCCAACAGCCTTTACAGCGAAATCGAAAAAGCAGAAGTTGTTGATACTGTTATTAAGGCTGCATCGAACCGGGCTCCGGTTTACGTGGGTGTAGGTGGCAATAATACTGCCGATGTAGTTGACGGCATAAAAAACCTGAACAAAAACAACATTGCCGGTATTTTGTCGGTTGTACCTTATTATAACAGGCCCAACCAGACAGGGATATATGAGCACTATAAAGCCATAGCAAAGGCCAGCGATTTGCCTGTTATTATGTATAATGTTCCCAGCCGCACGGGCATCAACATGTGCGCTGAAACTACTGTAAAACTGGCAACAGAATTCAATAACCTGGTTGCTATTAAAGAAGCTGCTGGAAATATGCAGCAAATCATGGAGATATTACGCGATAAACCTGAAAATTTCTCGGTTATCTCGGGCGACGATTCGTTAACCTTCCCTATGATAGCGCTTGGTGCAAATGGTGTAATTTCGGTTGCTGCAAATGCCATTCCGTCGGACTATTCCGCAATGGTTGAAGCCGCATTGGAAGGTAATTACCAGCTTGCCCGCAAGATACAACTCTCCATGATTGATTTAATGTCCGCGTTGTTTACCGAAGGCAGTCCTGCTGGCGTTAAAGCTGTGATGCATCATCTGGGATTAGTAAAAAATGTTGTACGCCTGCCATTAACTCCGGTTTCAGAAAAGCATTACCAGAAACTCCAGGAAATGATGAATAAATTGAAATAATTTTTACGTTTATATCTTGCTAACCCCGGTTCGTAAAGGATCGGGGTTATTTTTTGTTTACCGGTCGTCTCATCTTTTTGAACCTGACATAATTTCCTTTTGTTTTAATTGGTATAAACTTTGTATATTCACATCTTCATAAAAATAAAAAACGAAAAATCATGAACAAGACAATGAAAACTCTAATTATTATTGGAGCAATAGTACTATTGATAATTATCTCTATTTCCCCGTATAACAAACTGGTAGGATTGGAAGAACAAGTTAATTCAGCATGGTCGCAGGTTGAGAACGTTTACCAGCGCCGTCTCGATCTTATACCTAATTTGGTGAATACCGTTAAAGGCGAAGCTAATTTTGAAAAAAACACATTGACTGAAGTTATAAATGCTCGCGCAAAAGCTACTCAGGTTACTATTGATCCGACAAACATGACAGAGCAAAATCTTCAGCAGTTCCAACAAGCTCAAGGGCAAGTATCATCTGCTTTATCACGCTTATTGGTTTCGGTTGAGCAATATCCTCAGCTAAGAGCCAATGATGGGTTCCGTAATCTTCAGTCGCAACTCGAAGGTAGTGAAAACAGAATAGCTACCGAGCGCCGCCGATTCAACGAAGTAGCACAATTGTACAATACTAAATTGCGTAAATTTCCTACAGTTCTCTTTGCTAAACTGTTTGGCTTCAAGAACAGACCTTACTTCCAGGCAGATACAGAAGCCCAAAAAGCGCCAAAAGTTGAATTCTAATTATTAAAATAATGCCATCCAACTTTTTTACAAAAGAGCAAAAGGCAGCAATAGTAGAAGCTATAGGTAATGCCGAACAAAATACTTCCGGAGAAATCAGAATTCATATTGATAAATCCTGTAAAGAAGAAGTATTGGACCAGGCTGCCTATATCTTTAAAAAGCTGAAGATGCATAAAACTGAACAGCGAAACGGAGTTCTCATTTACCTTGCGTTGGATGATCGAAAATTTGCGATTATCGGCGATGCGGGCATAAACAGCAAAGTTCCGGCAGATTTTTGGGATAAGGTAAAAGATGAAATGCTAAACCACTTTAAGCTTGGCGAATTTTCTGAAGGTTTAATTACCGGTATTCAAATGGCAGGGGAAAAGCTCAAAGCATTTTTTCCACTGCTACCAGATGACAAGAATGAACTTTCGGATGAAATTTCATTTGGAAAATAAGGCTATTCCTGCCTTCACATACAACAAAACAGATCATTATAAATGAGATATATACTTCTTTTCGTCTTTGCACTTGTTTCTGTAACTCTATCCATGGGTCAAAATCCGGATATTCCGGAGCCGCCCAAACCTCAGAAACTTGTTACCGATTTTGCTGGTATTCTTTCACCCGAAGAAATTAATGGACTTGAATATAAACTTGTTGAATATAACAATACCTCTTCAACCCAGATTGCAGTAGTTATTGTAAAAACGTTGAATGGGTACGAACCCTCAGATTTTGGCGTTAGGATACTCGAAAAATGGGGAATCGGCCAGAAAGGTAAAGACAACGGTATTTTAATACTCGTAAAGCCAAAAACCTCCGATGAAGATGGCAAAGTAGCTATTTCCACCGGCTATGGAGTGGAGCATTTGGTCACCGATGCCTTGTCCAAATCCATTATTGACAAGGAAATGATTCCAGCCTTCAAGAATGGCAGTTATTACAGGGGAATTGACAACGCTGCAAATACGCTGATCAGCCTCACCCGGGGTGAATTTACTCCCGACCAGTACATGAAACAAGGAAAACAAAAAAAGTCGGGCAAAGGCGCTTTTATCGTTATTGCGATAATAATCATCGTCATTTTTTCTTTGTTCAAAAACAAAGGGGGTGGCGGCACGCACATGTCATCGCGTGGTGATTTACCGCTTTGGATGCTCATGGGCATGCTTGGCTCCCGGGGCAGCGGAGGCTCGTTCGGAGGCTTTTCCGGCGGTGGCGGAGGAGGCGGCTTTGGAGGCTTTGGAGGCGGCTCAGGTGGTGGAGGCGGTGCTAGTGGAAGCTGGTAATTACTTCTAAAAAAGAAACTAAAACATTAACGCTACAAAATATTCGTAAGTGAAACGCACATTCTTTCTTTTGCCATTTTTAATGTTATGTATTTCCTGCAAATCGCAGGAAGTAGCCATTACAATTCCACCTCCTCCTGATACAGCCAGGTTAAAGATGGTATTTGCAGGCGATGCCATGGGACACATGCCCGTGGTGAATGCCGGATGGGTTGATTCTATTAATAACTACGATTTTTTTCCATGCTACGAATTGGTAACAAATTACATATCCAAGGCCGATATCGCTATTGCTAATCTTGAAGTCCCTCTGGCCGGTAAGCCCTACAGCGGATATCCACAGTTTTCGAGCCCCAATGAGTTTGGGAAAGGCTTAAAAGATGCCGGATTTGACGTTCTTATCAACGCAAACAACCATGCGCTCGACCGTGGAAAGAAAGGGTTTCTGCACACGCTAGATGCTATCGATTCTTTACAGCTATTAACAACCGGATCATTCCGCGATAGCATTGATTTCAAAAAGCGTAACCCGCTGATACTTGAAAAGAACAAGATTAAGATTGCACTATTAAATTACACCTACAGCGCCAATGGATTCAGGCCTGAAAAGCCAACCATACTGAATTTTATGGATACTGTAGCGATTCGGAAGGCTATTCAGGGTGCCAAACAACTAAGCCCCGACCTGATTATCGTTGCCATGCATTGGGGTATTGAATATGCTCGCTATCCTGACAAAGAGCAACGTACCGTGGCTGAATTCATTAAAAAATGCGGAGCGGATGCCATTATTGGTTCGCACCCTCATGTTATTCAACCCATAGAGCGATATTATCCTGATACAACTGACAAATCGAAGATGTTTCCGGTAGTTTATTCAATGGGGAATTTTCTGTCTAATCAGCGCGACCGCTATCGCGATGGCGGATTAATGATAGAGCTGAACATTGAAAAGATACATAAAACATATATTACATCCATTTCCTACGTTCCGGCCTGGGTTTACAAAGGCATATATAACGGCCGTATGATTTACAGGATTGTTCCTCCATCCAAGTTTCCCGAAGCCATTAAAAAATATAACATTTCGAAGGCTGACTCAATTAAAGGTTCCGAATTCTTTAACGATACCAGAGTACATTTAAATAACATCCCTGAAGTCCCGGTTATTGAGTAATACGGCGTATCCCCTCGCGAGCCTTTGCCTCGATACTGCCGGAATATTCGTACTTATTCAATTTCAAACAGGTATCGTAATATGACTTTGCCGAAGCAATATCGCGCTCTGATTCGCTGATAATGCCCAGTTGCAAGGCGGAATAAGCTGCAAAGTAGTACGGATAATCCTTTCCTAATTGTACAACCTGTTTATAGTATCTCTTGGCAAGTGTTATCTCACCTAGGGCATGATCAATACGGGCCTGGCGGTAAATATATTCAAGTTGCTGCTGTGTAGATGCAAGCGATTGAATGGTTTGGTCTTTCAGCATTACCTCCTTTGCCTGGGAATAAAGGCCTGCATCAAAAAATAAACGTGCGCGTAACAAGTTTTTGTTGGGAATTGTACCTTTTAACGCCTCGGAATTAACATATATATCGGCCTCCACCCATTTTACACCTTTGCTTATCGCGTTTTGCATGCAATTGCGGTATGCCAGGGTATCTGATTTTTCCAAATAATTCCACCCTAGCTTAAGCCACGCAGCCTTTACATAATTTTTGCCTTTATAGTTCTTCAGAAAATATTTGAAGTCCTCTTCCCCTCCCCTTCCCAGATTTGTCTTTAGTTCCCCGGTGAGGTAGTAATAAAAATAATAAGGCTGTTTAACCTTACTCCTGTAATTACTTAAAATCCGAAGAGCTTCATTGCTATTCCCGGCTCTGACAGCTAAAAGTGAACCAGATAATGAGAATAACGCACTATAACCGGACTTTTCAACCTTAGGGAGTAATTCAGCACAGCTGGCTTTATACTCTTTGCCAAACTGATTAATTAAAAATGCAGTAAGAATATCAGCTTCCAAGGTGAGCAATGTATCTGAAGCAACCTGGCGGCGGTATTCATTCAACATCGAGAACGCCTTTTCTGGTGTCTGTTCGCTTATAGGCAACATTTTTTTTATCACACCCGGCATATACAAATTCACCAGCCAAACTACAGGAAGCAACCGGGCAGTCTTAGCGTCTCGCGTTTTATAACCAGCATAGCGGGCCAAATACTTTTCCGCTGTATATAAATGCCTTAGTGCAGCTAATTTCAGGTTAAGCTTACCATATAAAACCGAGGATTGAAGGTACATTTCAGATAACATCCATTGTTTTTCATTGTTATCTGCAGAATTCCTTTCTATGCTTGTAACCCTTTCCTCAAAATTATTAGCATAGCTGGCGATGGTCGATGGATCTTCGTTAATGGCAATATTTACAAAATCCGAATAGTTCTGAAGATAGGGAATATAAATACTTGAAGGGTTTACTTGCGATTCGTTATGAATATAAGCGTTGGCTTTAGCAAAATCGAGATTTAAAATATGGTAGAGCGCCTGCCGGCAATTGGGCGTAAAGGATTCTCCGGCCAAAACAATGGCTGTTGAGTGTATGAAAAGTATCAACCCTATTACGAACCGCATTATTGTATATAAAAAAGGTGGGAAACTATTCGTAACCCACCCTGTATTTCATTTTGAAACTATTCCTTAATTATTCGAAGCTTCGATATCGTCAACCAAAATACGACCGCAATATTCGCAAACAATAATTTTCTTGCGCGATTTGATGTCCAGCTGACGTTGTGGCGGAATTTTATTAAAGCAACCGCCGCAAGCATCACGTTCAACAGTAACAACTGCCAATCCGTTGCGGGCATTGTTTCTGATGCGTTTGTAGGCATTCAGCAAACGTGGTTCTATCATGTGTTCAATTTCCTGCGCTTTTGTATTGAAGGCTTCTTCTTCCTTCTGGGTATCAGCAATGATGTCTTCCAGCTCCTTCTTCTTGTTGTTTAAATCGCCTTTTCGTTCGTCCAGTAATTTCTTGGCTGATTCAATGGCTTGCTTCTTCTCTGTGGACTGAGCGGTGAATTCGCGGATTCTCTTTTCGCAAAGCTCAATTTCCAACTTCTGGAATTCTACTTCTTTTGATAAAGAATCAAATTCGCGGTTGTTGCGAACGTTATTTTGTTGTTCGGTATATTTCTTAATCAGTTCGTTGGCATTACCAATTTCGCCCTTTTTGTTATGAACTGAAGTTTCGAGCGTTTTAATTTCGTCCTGGTAGTTTTGGATACGGGTTTCCAAACCAGCAATTTCGTCTTCCAGGTCTTGAACTTCAAGTGGAAGTTCGCCACGTAATATTTTAATCCGGTCTATTCCGGAGTGTACTTTCTGGAGGTGATATAACGCATTTAGCTTTTCTTCAATAGAATACTCAGTTGCATCAACTGCTTTGTTCTTTTCTGATACCATATCTTATATATAATTAATAGGATTAGTTTTTACTTTTGTAAAACAGATCGCAAAATTAGACAATTTTTTGATAAGTAATTCATAAAAAATTTCGAGCGTAAATTGTTCACTTTCAAAATGGCCTATATCAGCAATTACGATTTGCGATTCGGCATCGAAAAACTGGTGATATTTAAAATCGGCAGAGATGAACACATCAGCCCGAGCACGACGTGCATCATTTAAAAGAAAGCTTCCGCTCCCTCCACATAGTGCAACAGTTTTAACGTTCTTGCCCAGTAATTGGGTATGTCGTAGAACGTCGGCCCGGAATGTATTCTTTATATGCATTAAGAATTCCTTTTCTGGCATTGTTTCAGTAAGCGTACCTATTGCACCGGCGCCGAATTGGTTATTTATATTATGCAGAGCGTACAAATCGTAAGCAACTTCCTCGTATGGATGTGCTTTCAGCAAAGCGTCTATTACCTTTGCTTCTATGTGCTTCGGAAAAATCGTCTCGAAACGGGTCTCAGGTTCTGTATGCAACTTACCTTTCTCTCCTACAAAAGGATTGGTATTATCATTACCCCAGAAAGTGCCGTCGCCTTTGGCGTTAAAGCTACACCATTTGTAGTTTCCAATGTGCCCGGCACCTGCATTAAAAACAGCCTCCTGAACCTTCGCCAGATGATCGATGGGAACATAAGTAACCAATTTGCACAACCCAGATGATAAGGGCTTTAACACCTGTATATTTTGTAAACCAAGCTTTTCGGCTATTCTGTAGCTCACCCCATATAAATAATTATCGATATTGGTATGGCAGGAATAAATGGTTATATCGTTCTTAATGGCCTTGATAACAACTCTTTCGGTATATTTTTTGCCTGTAAGTTGCTTGATACCTCCGAATATAACTGGATGGTGGGATATGATCAGGTTTAATCCATTCTGAATGGCTTCGTCAACAACACTTTCCGTTACATCGATAGACAACAGAATTCCCTTTAGAGCAACGTCTGTATTACCAACCTGTATCCCGCTATTATCATAGCTTTCCTGATACATGGAAGGCGCAAACTCCTCGATGTATTGAATAACATCCTTAATCGTGACCATTATTCGTTGATTTTAAGGCAAAACCGTATTAGACAAAGTTTTCCTTTAATTCGAGTAATACCTTTCTAATTTCCTGAAGCGACTGAATGACTTCAAAATTATTCAGTACGTCTTCCTTATTTTCTTTCAGTTTCATTTGGGCGCCTTTCAGCGTTAAACCACGCTCCTTAACCAAATGATAGATAAGGTGGAAATTATCAATGTCTTCCTTTGTAAAAAAGCGGTTTCCTTTTTTGTTCTTTTTAGGTTTAATAATGTCGAACTCCTTTTCCCAAAACCTAATAAGAGAAGGCTTTACCTGAAACATTTCTGCCACCTCGCCAATCGAGTAGAATACTTTTTCTATTTTTTTCTCTTTATAAGGCATATATTTTAAAAATATATTTCGTTGTGAGGTAATTGTTTATAGGCAATTAATTCAACAAATAAAACAAAAATAATTCAATTTATCAATATAAATCTTATTGATAACGAATTTTTCTTCCTGGGCGAAGAATGGTTTTCTTGGATATGCGATTCAATTTACAAAGCTTTGTAACAGAGGTGTGATAGCGCCTTGCTATACGTCCCAGATTGTCGCCTCTACGGATTGTATAATATTTGGCTTTACGAATCTCAACCAGATAGGCAAAGTTAGACCGGGTGAGCACCAGCTTATCCGTTTTAAGCGATTGGTTGGCAAAATCGAAAAAACAATTGGGATCAAAAGGTTCGCCATAGTAGCGTGTCTCGAAATGCAGGTGCGATCCGGTAGACCGACCAGTATTACCACCCAATCCTATAGGTTGTCCGGCTCTTACAAACTGACTATACTCAACAAGTGTTTTGGAGAGATGTCCGTAAATTGTTTCAAGGCCATTTCGATGCCGGATAACAAGTACATTACCATAGCCTCGCCTGTCGTATTTAGATACCCTCACGTAACCGTCCATCGCAGCTCTTACGGTATCGCCTACCTGCAACTTTATGTCCATTCCATAATGATAAATATGTCTCCGGGGGCCAAATCCACTGGTAATATAATTCTGAAATGGTGCAACATAAATATGGTTGCCAGTGCTATCCTTCAGAGGAATGTATATGGTGTCGGTCATGTTTTTGGAATCGAAGCGTCCGCTGTTGATCAGTTTGCTGTTCCAGCCAAAAGTATCAGCGAAAGCACTAATTTGATACAGTGTATCGATGAACTCCTGAAAAGATTCTTCCGCGCTTTCGGCCGGACTTTTTAAGTCATCAATATTAATACTATCTTCTTCCTGAGGCTCTGTAGATTGCGAGAAAACGGATGGGCATTGAACAAGCATCATGATGCCTGCTATGAGTAGCCCTTTAAAGGTAAAGATCTGTCTCATGCAAAGTAAGTTTTAGTTTTTAGTTTAAGTGTTCTAAAAAGGCAGAAATCAGGCGAATATGGTAAGTAGTGTAGTTCAAAGGTATTATCGTGAATGGAATAAGAGCAAGACACGAAAGTGAGCAAAAAACCAGGAATATGAAGGTATAATTCATCTCCAACCCTTAGCTGAAGACTTTTCCCGGTTATTGAGGCCAATTCCAGGTAGTTATTACCCAATATTCCTAATCTTTTCACTGTAGAAATCATGCTATTCCTTTTTCTGAGCTAGTAAAAAATTGGATTTACGGTTATATCCATATCTGAAATCCACTGGTTTCGAGGCTTTTTTATAAGCGTCGAATAAATCGGCTTCATAGAAGTCTTTAAATAGTGGAATAGGCTTTTCGTACGTTCCATAAAGGGTTATATTCCACTTAGCTTTATCATAGAATTTATAAGCAATTCCGGAGTCGTCCTGAAGAATCATAGCCGATTTCTTTAATACGGTATTTCTGATAATGGAGAAGTAGGATTTGTGCATCAGGTAAGTAGCGGATTTAACGAATGATTTGGCATTCGGATCAATATGATCGAAGAAACTCATGAATGGCTTGTTCTGAGAGAGACTTGGATCGGCCAGGTTTGTTGATAAATAATACACGTGTCTTACGATAGAATCTTCCTGACTTTTAAAAGCAATATCCACGGAAACGTGATCCTTGGCTGTGCTCTCAATCATCTTTCCATCATTATCGAGTGTTGTAGGTGTTACCGAAATAATTTCCTTACCAGCACGGGCCAAAAACAACATAATAATGGGCGTAGTTCCATCTATAGCTTGTGTTTTAAGCTCTTCCTTCATATCAACAGTACGGAAAAAGCTCAACTGAATTACATCTTCAATTGCTTGTTTGTATAAATTAAGAGCTCCCTTGAGTTCATCCTTATTCAAACCGTCAATTTTTGGTGCAGCGCCAGGATTTTCGAGTCCAATTAAAATGTAATTCTTTGCCTTTGGGAAGAATATATTGGCAAACAAATAATCGGGTCCGCCGAATGGATAGAATAAGGTTTCAAATTCTTCGTTGGTTCCAGGTAATTCGTTCGTTTTCCATTTGGTAATTTTACCTGAAAGCCTGTTAAATTTGGCCCAGGAAGAATCGCTTTCGGCACGGTATTTCTTCCATTCAGCAGTTTGGGTAAGTTTATAGAGAGAGCTACTTGAATCTACAGGAATTCCAGCAATAAATCTGGCTATGTTGGTGAGTGTTTTGTCGGCTTCGCCCACAGATTTGGTTTGAACAGCAGTTGAATCAGGTTTTACTTCATTATTTGATTCACTGTTTCCTCCTTTGGAGGTGTTACACGAAAGATTGGTGATTACCAGAATGCTGATTAGTGCAACAAAGCATTTGTTTTTCATTATTGGAAATTTTTAATTAAGCCTCTTTTAAAGTTTATAGATAATAAAGGTTATCCGTGCCAAGCTAAATCGAAGATATAGCATAACTAGAACTGGAAATCCTCACCTTTATTTTGACTGATACCATTTATTAATATAATATATAATTGATCCGGATAAGACGGTAATTAAGCCATATGTTGATTCTATAGGTTTACCTTTAAACGTAAAATACAGAATCCAAAGGATCACCAGTAAGTATAATGCAGGAACCACGGGATATCCCCAAGTTTTATAAGGTCTTTCGGCCTTTGGAAACCTGGACCGGTGCACAAAGACACCCAATACAGCAAGAAACGTAAAAAAGCTTAAAGTAAATCCGGCATAAGTCAATACACTATCAAAAGACGAAGTAATAATAAGCACTACACTGATTAACGACTGTAATACGATAGCATAAACTGGCGTTCCGTGTTTTGATTTATACGAAAGAAACTGTAAAAGTTTCAAATCTTCACCCATAACTTGCGAAACCCTTGGCCCGACAAATATCATTGAGCTAATCGTTGAGATTAGCAGAACAGAAATAAGCATTCCCATGATGTTGCCACCTGTTTGCCCAAATATATGAATGGCTGAAACTAACCCTGCTTCTTCTTTCCCAACCATGTCAGCAGCTGGCGTGGTAATTAAAAAAGTAAAATTCAGAATAATGTAAAGCAGCGTAACCAATAAGGTACTAAAAAACAAGGACCTGGGAATGGTACGTTGCGGTTCTCTTATCTCGCTTGCAATGTAGGCCGAGGCGTTCCAGCCAGAATAGGCATAGGATACGTAAATTAGGGATACTGCAACTTCTGGCCTAAGCAAGTCTTTAAAAGAAAAACTATTTATATGTACCGAAAAATCCTGGAATTGAGGTGTAATCAATAATCCACAAAGGACAAAAACCAGAATGAGCCCAATTTTAAATGATGTGAACAGATTTTGGAATTTTCCGCCAAACCGGACATCGTAACAATGAACAAAAGTGATAAGCACAATTACAACAATAGCAATGGCTTGAGGCGAAATACCTGTAAAAACACCCGAAGTATACTTACCCAGCGCCATACCAGCCAGAGCAACCGGTGCTGCAAAGCCTACCGTTATTGACACCCAGCCAGACAAAAAACCAACTAAGGGATGGTAAATCTGTGAAAGATAATAATACTCGCCACCCGACCGAGGCATGGCTGCTCCAAGCTCGCTGTAAACTAGTGCCCCCATAAGCGCAATGATGCCCCCAATCAGCCATAATGCCAGAATGGAAACCGAATTCGAAATACCCAATAACTGAAAACCTAACGAGGTAAACACCCCTGTACCAACCATGTTTGCTATTACGAAGGCTATAGTAGTGTATAGCCCTAATTTTTTACCGTTTTTAATATCCATTCGAAAATTATTCTTAAATCAGCCTTCGTGTCTCAAAAAGCTGACATACCGGGTTGCTAAAGTAGCATTTTTCCCGTGTTGAAACTTGAAATATTAAAAATAAAATTCTCCAGGATATACCGTAAATAAAAACTGGTTATCATGGAGAATTCCATTGTTATACAATTATATATTAGTCTAAAGCCTGAACAGGGTTGTTCGAGAGCTTGATAATTTCGTCGAATTGAGCTGGAGACAAGTCATTAAAGAAGTAATTAACCGGGTTAACCTTCTGTCCGTTCTTTATTACTTCGTAATGCACATGCGGACCCGTAGACAAGCCGGTATTTCCTACAAATCCAATCAATGTTCCGCGTTTTACCTTCTGTCCGAGCGTACAATTAAATGCACTCATATGCGCATACAAGGTTTTATAGCCAAAGCCATGATCAATCACAACGCACTTGCCATATCCCCAGTTTGATGTCTCAACCCGCTCAACAGTGCCGTTTGCTGTAGCAAATATTTCGGTTCCAATAGGAGCTGCAAAATCTTGTCCGGAGTGGAACTGAGGAATTTTATACAACGGATGAATACGAATACCAAAGCCTGAAGAGGTTCTATCAAGCTTATTATTCGATACCGGCTGAATAGCTGGCAGGCAGGCAAGCATTTCTTCTTTGTTGAGAGCCTTCTCAATCACTTCATCATACGATTTGGATTGAATATAAAGTCTTTTGGAAATAATGTCCAGTTTCTTTGCCACGTCAACAACAAGTTTGGAATTCGTAGCCTTTTCAATATCTTCATAACGATTATAACCGCCAAAACCGGCCTCACGAATAGATTTGGGAATGGGATCGGCTTCAAAAATTACCCTATAAATGTTGTCGTCTCTGTTCTGGATATCATCTAACACTTTTTCAATTTCATTCAGCTTTTTTTCCATGCTCATATAACTGAGCTCCATCTCTTTGTTCTTGCGAATAAGTGCCTTTTCTTTAGGCGAATCAAAGATATTTGAAAAAATAATATAGTAAATAATGAAAATAACTATACTTGCAGTGAAAAATGAGAAAGCTTTTAATATCCATACCTTAAAACTCGTTCTAACTTTATCAAAGCTAAGCGACTCAGGATTAAAGTGATATTTTACTTTCGCCATGGAATTCTTTGTATTTGATATTGTTGTATTTTTGCAACGAAAGCAAATCTAATTCATTTTATTATTTTTGCAAAATAATTGACGAATATAATAATATTATACATCAATTAGACTGATTTAAATTCTAAAAACTCAATTTTTTATATGAACTCATACGAGATACGGAACGCATTTTTACAGTTTTTTGAAAGCAAGCAACATAAGATTGTGCCGTCCGCACCGCTTGTGGTGAAGAATGACCCCACGTTAATGTTTACCAATGCAGGGATGAACCAGTTTAAGGACATTTTCCTTGGCAATGAACCTGCGAAATACAAAAGGATTGCTGATAGTCAGAAATGTCTCCGTGTTTCAGGAAAACATAATGACCTGGAAGAAGTAGGCCATGATACCTACCACCATACCATGTTCGAAATGCTTGGAAACTGGTCGTTTGGTGATTATTTTAAAGCAGAAGCCATTGACTGGGCTTGGGAATTCCTTACCGAAGTATTGAAAATAGATAAAGAAAAGCTTTATGTCACTGTTTTTGAAGGTAGTCCCGAAGAAAGCATTGAAATGGACAAGGAAGCATTTGAGATGTGGAAAAAACATGTTCCTGAAGAACGTATTTTACTTGGTAACAAGAAGGACAACTTCTGGGAAATGGGCGAATCCGGCCCTTGTGGACCTTGTTCCGAAATCCACATCGACCTTCGTCCAGAAGAGGATATCAAAAAGATACCTGGCCGCGAACTTGTAAATGCAAGCCATCCACTGGTTATCGAAATATGGAACAACGTATTTATACAGTTTAACAGGAAAGTATCGGGCGAACTTGAGCAGCTCCCTGCTAAACACGTAGACACCGGCATGGGCTTCGAAAGACTTTGCCGTGTAATCCAGAAGAAGGATTCGAACTACGACATCGATCTTTTCCAGATAATCATCAGGGAAATAGAACTCGTAACCAATAAAACTTACGGCAAAGCTGAGCAAACTGATATTGCCATGCGTGTAATTGCCGATCATTTAAGAGCTATATCGTTCGCTATTGCCGACGGCCAAATACCATCGAACAACAAAGCAGGCTATGTAATCCGCCGCCTGCTCCGCCGTGCGGTTCGCTATGGTTTTACCTTCCTCGATATGAGGCAGCCGTTCATTTTCTCGCTAGTGCCTGCACTGATCAGGGCTATGGGAGAATCGTACCCCGAACTCAAATCGCAGCAAAACCTTATTGAGCGTGTAATGAAGGAAGAAGAAGCTTCGTTCCTCCGTACACTGGAAACAGGTATTCGCCTGATCGAGCAGATCATGCAAAAGGTCAAAGCTGCCAAATCAACGGTAGTAAACGGAAAAGATGCATTTGAATTGTACGATACATTTGGTTTCCCGCTCGACCTTACCGAACTAATCCTCCGTGAAAACGGGCTTACATTGGACAAGGCAGGCTTTGATGCAGAAATGGAAGCACAAAAGAACCGCTCCCGCCAGGCAGCAGCAGTAGATACGCAGGACTGGGTTAACATATCTTCTGCCGAAAAGACTGAGTTTGTAGGATACGACTATACCGAATGCGAAGTAAGTATTGCGCGGTTCCGCAAAGTAACCACCAAAGGAAAAACCTTGTACCATATTGTATTTGACAAAACACCTTTCTATGGAGAAAGTGGTGGTCAGATGGGCGACAAAGGATGGCTCGAATCGGCCAACGACAGAGTGGAAATTATCGATACCATAAAAGAAAACAACCTGTTTATCCATATTGCAGAATCTTTACCTGAAAAACTCGAAGGTAAATTTACTGCCCGCGTAGATAAAGAAAAACGTCAGCAGACCCAGAACAACCACTCAGCAACCCATCTTCTGCACAAAGCCCTGCGCGACACGCTTGGCACCCATGTAGAACAAAAAGGATCGTTGGTTGGTCCGGATTACCTGCGTTTCGACTTCTCGCATTTCCAGAAAATGTCGCCTGAGGAAATTCAAAAGGTTGAACACCATGTAAATGAAAAGATCCGCGAGAGCATAGCACTCAATGAGACCAGGAATTGCCCTATTGAGGATGCCAAGAAATTGGGAGCCATGATGCTCTTTGGCGAGAAATACGGGGAAAGCGTACGTGTAATTAAATTCGGCGATTCTATTGAGTTATGTGGTGGAACGCATGTAAAATCCACAGGTAACATCGGGTTCTTTAAAATAATTTCAGAAGGCGCAATTGCTGCCGGAATACGCCGTATAGAAGCCATAACAGGAGATAAGGTTGAAGAGTATTTATATCAGAAAGAAGGCTCTCTGAAAACAATTGGAGAGTTACTTAAGAATCAACCCGACGTAGTTAAAGGCGTTGAAAACCTGGTGCATGAAAACACCACTTTACGTAAGCAATTGGAAACGCTACTCAGAGAAAAGAACAGCCAAATGGCGGGTCAGCTGATAAAAAATATACAAAAAACAGGTAATATCAATGTTATTGCAGAAAAGATCACCATCGATTCTGTACAAAGCATGAAAGACCTTGCTTTCCAGATAAAACCACAGGTAGAAAACCTTGTTATGGTGCTTGCCGCAGAAATTGATGGTAAAGTGAGCCTTGCTGTTATGGTTTCTGATAACCTCACCAAAGAACTGAATGCAGGCAATATCATCAGGGAAATAGCCAAAGAAGTTGATGGTGGTGGCGGTGGCCAGCCTTTCTTTGCAACTGCGGGTGGCAAAAATCCTAAGGGAATTGATAATGCGCTGAAAAAAGCCAGGGAAATTGTGGCTGCGAAAGCCTAATTCTCTTACTCCTACGTTGTCATTCCGGCGAAGGCCGGAATCCTTTAACTACGAAGCTCAAATGAATAGTCTTTAGCAAGGGATTCCGGCCTTCGCCGGAATGACAACGTAAGAGAGCCTTCATGAAAACAATCGAAAACGCTAGGCGTAGTAGTCTCCGACTACGCCACTACGAAGCATTTATAATTGCTTCTCCATTTTAACCAGCACAATATTATCTGCTTCTGAAAATTCATCGTAAATGGTATATCCTCGTTTTGAGTAAAAGCGAATATTGTCGATACTTTTCTTACCTGTAAACAACTCAAAACGGTATCCAGCGTATTTTTGTTCTAACGAATCCATGAGCTTGGAACCTATTCCATGTTTGTGACATTTGGGAAGTACCACCAAACGGCCTATATAACAGGTATTACCTTTCACCAGAGCTCGAACGGAGCCTATAATTTCCTTATTATACGATGCTTTGAAAAAATCATATTTACCAAAGTCCTCAATCATCGACTCCAGCGTTTGTCTCATAGGAGGAAGATCATCTCTGCCATAGATTTCGGCCTCGTAGCGGAAGGCCGCTTTCTGTATTTCAAGGATTTGTGATACTTCTGAAACAATGGCGGGCCCAATTATAACATTGTCGAGGTTCATATTTGATCTGCTTTTTCTTTCGCACCCAACTGCATGGAATGACACACCGAAACTAACAGGATAACCACGAATGTAAGCACAGCGATTGACATGTGCGTGAAATTCCAGGTCAGTGTGGAGGAAATTGTAAGAAATACGCAGGCTAATAGCCCTAAAAAGACGAGAAGAGATTGATTCTTATCCAGGTTAAAATACATTTCCCAATGCGTTGAAGTCGCATCATTTAAACTAAGTGTAATGTCCCGCTTCATCCCAAAGAGGCTTAATGAACATGCTGCCGTGTCGGATTTGAGATCAAATTCAGCACAGCTATTTATCTCTAATGGCATAAACGGTGAACCATTTATTGATAACTTAACCGGAAGAAATGAGAATTGCTTTCGTCTGGATATTTGTAGTTTCATTGGTTAAAAATTAAGCAATCAATATATAACAATATCTATTCAATTTCAACTATAGTAATTCCCGCGCCGCCTAAATCAATACTTTCGTCGCGGCAGGATTTTATAAAGTCCATGGTACCTAAATACTCGCGGATCATTTGGCGTAAAATGCCATTGCCTTTGCCGTGAAGGATTTTCACTTCCTTTACATTAATCATTACGGCTTCATCCACCAGATCCTGAACCTTCTCAATCGCTTCCTCTGTTCGCATACCGCGTACATCAATATGCGCCTTGAAATTCAGCTTGCGTTCACTCAAGCTGTATTGAGCAGCTACGTTCATTGGCCTTGCATTCTGCATTTGGCGCTTAAACTCGTTATTGGATATTTTAACCAGGCGGCTTTCGGGCAGCGAGGTTGTTAAATTACCAAATGCCACAAGGAAATTCTTTCCATTAATATCCAGTACCTCGCCCACTGTATCCTGTCCGAACATCTTCACCTTATCTCCTACCTGAATGGTAACCTTTTCAGGCTCCTTTACGGGTTCAACAGGCTGTTCGCCTTTATGTTTCTTAATTTTGTTTTCTCTATCTTTCAGTTTATCAATCTTGCGGGCAATCCTTTCTTCCTCTGCGCTGTTTACATGCTCTACCTGCTGCTTGAACTCGTCCAATTGCTTGCGGACAATGCGCGTAGTCTCCTTCTCGGCCTGGCTTTCCTTGATTTGCCGAATGGTATTTTCGATCTGCTTGTTGGTTCCTGCAAGTATTTCCTTTGCTTCTGCCTTGGCTTTTTCAATGATTTCCTTACGTTCCTTTTCGGTTTTCAGCAAATCCTCCTGGTGACGGGTTACGAGTTCTTCCAAACGCTTCTCCATTTGCCGGATATTCTCGCGTTTGCCTTCCCAATAACGCTTATCGCGGGCTATTTCACGCAGGTGCTTATCGAAATCGATGTGCTCCTGCCCTACTTTCTCTGATGCACTTTTAAGAATTTCCTCAGGTAACCCGATTTTGCGCGCTATTTCAAATGCAAATGAACTTCCGGGCTTACCAATTTCTAGACGGAATAAAGGTTGCATACGATGATTATCATAAAGCATAGCCCCATTGGCTATTCCATCGGCCGTAGATGCAAAATGCTTGAGATTAGTATAGTGTGTGGTAATAACTCCATACACCCCTTTCTGATTCAGATGGTCAAGCAACGACTCAGCTATGGCACCGCCAAGCATGGGTTCTGTACCAGCACCAAACTCATCGATTAAGAGCATTGTTTTGTTATTGGCCGATTTCATGAATTGCTTCATATTCATGAGATGCGAACTGTAGGTACTGAGGTCGTTTTCTATGGATTGCTCATCGCCAATATCAATAAAAATGCTATCGAACATGCCCATTTCCGAGTTCTCGGAGGTAGACACAAGCATTCCGCATTGGTACATATACTGAACAAGTCCGGCAGTCTTCAAACAAACGCTCTTACCCCCTGCATTTGGCCCGGATATAAGTATTATACGCTGACGTTCGTTCAACGCAATGTCCAATGGTACCACTTCGCGCTTCTCTTTCGAAAGTGCAAGATATAGCAGCGGATGAACTGTTCGCACCCAGTTAAAGCTTTGCTGATTGTACATTGCAGGTTTTACGGCATTAATCCGTAAGGCAAACCGAGCCTTCGCATTAATGAAGTCGATATTACCCATGAACTGGTAGGCATGGAATAACTCCTCGGAGTAAGGACGAACGAAATCAGTAAATTGAACGAATATCTTAATGATTTCCCTGCGTTCAGCAAACTCCAGCTCCTTGATCATGTTGTTTGTCTCAACCACTTCTGCGGGTTCAATATAGGATGTTTTCCCGGTTGAAGACTCATCATGCACTATACCGTTTATCTTTCTCTTAAACGTAGAATTAACGGGGATAACAGCCCTACCCTCACGCACAGAAAGCGATGTATCCGCTTCCACCAAGCCTTCGGATTGTGCCTGCTTCAGTATCCTCTGCATAATACGGCCTACTGCTGCCGTTTTCTCGCTAATAGAACGACGAATATTTGCTAATTCAGGCGATGCATTGTCCTTAACCTGTCCAAACTTATTAATAATAGCATCTATCCTGTTAAGGATAATTGGAAACGATTGTACATCGCGGGTCAATTCACGAAGCTTCGGATATTTTCCCTCTTCCTTCTGCTTGAAAAAATTAAGAATAGCATGGATGGATTCCAGGGATTTCCTGAGATCCAGTATTTCGTACAGTTCGAAATATGTTCCAACCACCCGGATTTTCTTAATCGCAGGTGTAACATCTATAAAATGCTGCAACGGAAAATTATCCTCCATCAAGCATATCTGCCGGAACTCTTCAGTTTGAAGAATTAGCTCAGAAAGCACGTCAAATGAAGTCTGAAACACCATTTCATCCACATTCTGCTTCCCTAAATCGCAGAAACATGATTCGCGAAGCATATTGCGGATTTTGTCAAAACCGGTCTTTTCCTCGAAATTAACAGGATAAATCACTGAATAAAATTTTGGCAAAAATAACAAAAGTTACTGTAAGCAAAGCTTTTTAAATGTTATTATGAGCTTAATTTAGCTTAGTAGTTTAGGGATTCCGGCCTACGCCGGAATGACAGAATGAAATGGCTAGAAATAAAAAATCCCGGAAATCTCACGAATGCCGGGATCAAAAATGAACAACTACATCTAATCAATAGAATCATCCAGAGCTCCCATTAAAAAGAATAAGGGAGCATTCCAATTTATCGCTATTTCGTTTGTTGAATAGCTACATTCGCTATCCATAAAAGATTTGGCAGGGAATTTAGACCTTCCGGCGTTTTCGCCACAATCGGCAAAAGTGTCCACATTCGGGCCACCGGACAAGAAGCCGGGTATAGGCTCAGGAATGCCGTCGGCACCAGAGGGTCGATGATGGATATTCATCAATGTTTTACTTCCAAAGCCGGTAACGAAGCAATATCCGGTTGCATTGCGTCCCAGAATATAGTCAGCATCGGCCTGTATGGAAGGCAACAATTCACGATTACCCGTAATTTTGCATTCTACAATCTTTAGCATCGCCTGATTTGCTACATCTGAGTTACTTCCCCAATGGAAAAAATCCAAACTAACACGGTAAGGCGAGTTCCTGTATTTCTCAAGCAGAACTTTATTGTATTGCTCTAAGGCTGCTAAAGCCGCATTTCTCTGATCCTTAAAACCAGGATCGTTGGTGAATGCGAGAGAGAGTATTCCTAGAGTTCTTACATTTCCCCAGGAAGGAGCCGAAACAGGGAGTGAATCTATCTGATTTTTTGTTATCAGTGTAGGATTCTTGTTCGACAAAGCAAGCTCAGCCGAAGCCCAGAAAAATTCATCGCTCAGGTTATTGTCACCGTAAGTACCCGTAACCACATCCGAAGGCTGTTTATAAATCTGATGCGGGTTTGCCTTTGCCCATGCATAGGCACGATTCGCAGCATTCAGGCATGTTGTAGATAAATCCTTTAATTCCTGCACATCGCTTTCGGAGAACAAGCGATATGCCATAGCCATAACCGCAGCAAAATCGAGCGCGGCAGAAGTGGTTTTTTGCACAACATAGCGCGGTGTGGTTGCCTTTTCGGGCATTATAAAGGCGTCAAAATTTTTATTGGTTAACTTATGGTAAACGCCGCCATCGTTAGGATCTTGCATGGTAAGCATCCATCGCAGATTATACAGAGCCTCATCCAAAGGATCGGGAATAGCATTTCCGCTTTCCGGGATATTGGTATTTAAAGCCTTGCAATACGCTGGATACATCTGGCAGAACAACAATAAGGTATAGGTAGATATGCCGCTGTTTACAATGTATTTGTTGTAGTCGCCTGCATCATACCAACCACCAGGACTGGAAATTACCGTTCCGGCAGGGCGTGCTTCAGAGGCTGCCGATTCATGAACAAGCACAACAGTATCCGGATGTCCTGCTGCCCGTGAATATTTACCTGCATATTTCTGGTCGATTGCAAATGAGCAGCGGTTGAAATATAGCGCCTTAATGGCAGCCCTGGAAAGACCGGCATAGAGGTTAGTGCCAATAGAAAACACTGCCGATTCGGGAAATTTCTTACCAATGCTTATTTTATATTTTCCGGGCTTCGAAACAGAAGAAAAGTCGGCAACACGCACTGTATCACCCGAATATTTCCAATATTCCGGCTGTCCTGTTTTGCCACGAAATATCGATTTGCCGGTAGCTACGTCTATTACATCAAATTGGGTTACATTGGCTCTGATCAGTGCCACTTTGGAGGCTTTGGGAGCATATCCTACCTGATTGATCAAAATCAAGTCCGCTGATTCGGCGGAATATGCGTTTATAATGCCTAACAGGCATGCGATGATCATTAAAAGTATAGTTCGTTTCATAGTATGAAAATTATGGGTTAGGTGAACTAAGGGAACCTTTCGGTTACGCAAGGGGAATGCGCAACCAGAAAGGCTCCTCAGAAATTAAACAACCTTAACCTAAGACAACAAATACATTATGTTCACTTCCCTTCTCGAAAAGAGGGATGATATTTGAAGACACGGCCTTTCCATCGACCAGAACTTCTTTCACTCCTTTGCTTTTCTTATTGGGATTCGAGACTTCAATATGATAAGTTACCCCTCTGAATTTTCGTGTTATTTTATAACCTTTCCACGATTCAGGTATACATGGATCGATGAATAATCCATCGTAATCGGGTTTGATTCCAAGTATAAACTGCGTTATTGCATAGAAATTCCACGATGCTGTGCCTGTAAGCCATGAATTTTTTGCCTCGCCAGGTTTAAACGAATCTTTTCCTGCAACCATTTGGGCATACACATAAGGCTCAGTCCTATGTAATTCACTTATATCCTCAAGGTATGAAGGACAGATCTTCCTGTAATATTCCCAGGCGCGGTTTCCATTGCCAATAACCGTTTCGCCAATCATTATCCATGGGTTGTTGTGGCAGAATATACCGGCATTTTCTTTATACCCGGCAGGATATGAAGATATTTCGCCGTATTCAATATAATATTTGGTAAAAGCAGGATTGTTCAGAACGATGCCATACTCGCAGTCAAGTTTTTCCTTTACCGACTGAAGTGCTTTGGTGCAAAGGCCTTCCTCTTTACCAATCCCGGCCATTGTGCACCAGCCTTGTGACTCGATAAATATCTTGGCTTCTTCGTTTTCATTACTACCCACCTTGCGTCCATAGTAATCGTACGCACGAATAAACCAATCGCCATCCCATCCGTATTTCTTAACAGATTCGATCATCGTATCTACCTGCTTTTGAGCCCGTACCGCCTCGTCATTTTTGCCCAGTTTTCGGCAAAGTTCAACGTAATCGTGGCCATATACTACGAATAAGCCAGCAATCATAACCGATTCCGCTTTGGAACCTTCCGATTTGTTCTCTGTAGTTTGAAATGACTCATTCGGATCGTTCGAAAAGCAGTTCAGATTCAGGCAGTCGTTCCAGTCGGCACGACCAATCAAAGGAAAACCATGCGGTCCGAGATTGTTTACTACGTGATCGAAAGAAACAGTAAGGTGATCGAACAGTGTGCGCGCTACAGACAGGTCATTATCAAACGGAACCATTTCGCTGAGTATGGAAAAATCGCCGGTTTCCTTAATATAACTAACCGTTCCAAGAATGAGCCACATGGGATCATCGTTAAAACCGCCACCAATATCGTTGTTCCCGCGTTTAGTTAATGGCTGATACTGATGATAGCATCCGCCATCGGGGAATTGCGTGGATGCAATGTCGATAATCCGCTCGCGGGCACGTTCCGGAATCTGATGCACAAAGCCGATAAGGTCCTGATTGGAATCGCGGAAGCCCATTCCACGGCCAATACCCGACTCAAAGAAAGATGCAGAGCGGGAGAAGCAGAAAGTGATCATGCATTGGTACTGATTCCAAATATTTACCATGCGATCGAGCTTCTCATCGCCAGACCTAACGGTATATATACTTAAAAGATCATCCCAATACTTGCGTAATTCAGCTAAAGCAGCATCAACTTTTGCTACAGTGTCAAATTTAGCAATGGTTTCCTTTGCTTTCGTTTTATTGATGATGCCTTTCGACTCCCATTTTTCATCCTCTTTATTTTCAACATACCCTAAAACGAAGACGAAATCTTTGCTTTCGCCCGGCTTTAGTTCAACTTCCAGATAATGCGAGGCAATGGGCGACCATCCATGCGCTACCGTATTGCGTGGCTTACCTTCGATAACTACCTGCGG
>DATALJ010000038.1:0-32017 GCA_036261135.1 Bacteroidales bacterium | reverse complement strand
ATATACTAGCAATGCCTACTTGCAAAACCGCCGCTAAAATATTAAATTTTGTTTGAATAATAAAACATATTAGAATAATTGTTTTGGAGGAAGAAGCACAATAATTAAAGGATGCAAAATAGTACTCAATATTAAGTTATTAAAATCATCTCAGGCATAGATTTTGTTGCGTAATTACTGTATATTTGAATTTTTCAACACGAAAATTCATTCAAGATTTGAAAAGACAAAAGAATTATATATTTTTAACGCCTAAATTTTTGACCAATGGAACTGAAGAAAAATGATAAAGCAAATTTGGAAAAGCGGAAAGGCTTGTTTTTCCAGATTGGCCTCGTGGTTGCTCTTGGTGTTGTTCTGCTTGCCTTCGAATGGAAACAGAAACCCCCTACAACCGATGATGCCAATGCAGTAGCTCAGGTTACTGTCGAAGAAGAAATTGCACAGGTAACTCGTCCACCTGAAGTAAAAGCTCCGCCCCCCCCACCTAAGGTTACAGAAGTGCTGAACCTTGTGGAAGATAACGTAAAACTGGATGATGACCTTAAGTTGGATGTTGAATCCGATGACAAATTAGCATTATCCTCTATTGCGTATGTTGAGACCGCTAAAGCCACTGAAGAAGAAGTTGTAGAAGAAACTCCTTTCGTAATGGTTGAAGACATGCCCCAATTCCAGGGTGGAAGTAGCGATACTTTCCGCGAATGGATTGCTAAGAACCTGAAATATCCTGAAATTGCTTCCGAAAACGGTATTAGCGGAAGGGTTTATATTCAGTTCTGTGTAAACAGCAAAGGCGATATCGTTGACGTAGTTGTACTCCGTGGCGTTGACCCTGCTCTTGATAAAGAAGCTGTTCGCGTAGTTAGTTCTTCTCCTAAATGGACACCAGGAAAACAAAGGGGTAAAGCTGTTAAAGTTCAGTTTACATTCCCTGTGAACTTCGTATTACAATAATTGTTTGTTACAATACAATATTTAAAGCTCTGGTAATATTGCCAGAGCTTTTTTATTAAAACTTATGCCTGAAAACAATCCTCACAACGAACGAGCCATTTTAGTTGGTATAATTACTCCCGGACAAAAGGACAGAGATGTTGCTGATTATCTGGACGAACTGGCTTTTTTAGTTGATACAGCTGGTGGATGGGCCTCCAAACGGTTCGTGCAACGGATGGATGCTCCAAATTCCCGTACATTTGTAGGCTCCGGGAAGTTGGCGGAAATTTCAGCATATGTAAAAGAAAACGAAATTGACCTGGTTGTTTTTGATGATGAGTTATCTGCAACACAACTAAGAAATCTCGAAAAAGAACTGGAGTGCAAAATCCTGGACAGAACCAATCTGATCCTCGACATTTTTGCCAAAAGAGCGAAAACCTCCTATGCTAAAACCCAGGTTGAACTTGCACAATACCAATACATTCTTCCTCGCCTTACCCGCATGTGGACTCACCTCGAACGTCAGCGTGGGGGTATTGGGCTACGCGGTCCCGGTGAGACCGAATTGGAAACCGACCGCCGAATAATTCGCACCAAGATTGCCAACTTAAAGGAAGAACTTATAAAGATTGACCGCCAGATGTCGACACAGCGTAAAAGCAGGGGGAACATTGTAAGGGTGGCACTCATAGGTTACACCAATGTAGGTAAATCAACCCTGATGAACTTACTCAGCAAATCCGACGTGTTTGCCGAAAACAAGTTATTTGCAACCCTCGATACCACTGTTCGCAAAGTGGTTATCGAAAATCTCGCGTTCCTGTTGTCTGATACGGTAGGTTTTATACGCAAACTTCCCCACCACCTGGTCGAATCGTTTAAATCGACACTCGACGAAGTGCGGGAAGCAGATATTCTGTTGCATGTGGCAGACATTTCGCATCCGGGATTTGAAGACCAGATTACAATAGTAAACCAAACCCTTAACGACCTAAAAGCCGCTAATAAGCCAACGCTCCTTATCTTTAACAAAATTGATGCCTATACATTCCAGGAAAAAGAGGAAGACGATCTTACCCTGCGAACCAAGGAAAACCTCTCTCTGGAGGAATTAAAAAATACATGGATGGCTCAATCGGGCAATTCTGTTACAAAAACACTTTTTATTTCAGCCAAAAACAAAGAAAACATTGAAGAATTAAAAAACACGTTATACGAAGAGGTGAAAAAAGTTCACATGCAGCGCTATCCCGGCGATAATTTCCTGTACTAAAGATTAGATACAAAAAAAATATACGACATTTTCCCAAAAAATCATTTATTTGGCAAGTTATTTGCGTTCATATTAAAAAACCCAGGAATATCAAAAAGGTATATTCCAAAGGAGGTAGATATGAAAGATAAACTGATTTTTGTAGCCAACGATAAAAAAAATATGATACATTTGTTAGAATTCATCCTTTTAAGTAAAGGGGGATACGAAATAAGGAGTTTTTCTTCCAAAAAGGAACTGATAAAGAACATGAGGGAACACCCCGACTTAGTGGTGATGGGAGAATCGCTTGCGGCTAAGAACACCATTGACATGATTAAGCAAAAGGCAAAAGAAATGCCCGTTATTGTGCTTACTGAAACCGAAAATGCAGCTAAAAAGGCTCATTGGAGTAACAAAGATTGTAAATGCATTGAGCAGGCTGATTTTTTTATCGATGACTTAATGGAAACCGTTGAAGATGTACTAAAATGATGATGATATTTTTAAATAAAAAAGCTTCGGAACAAAATTCCGAAGCTTTTTTATTTAAAAATATGTTGTGTTTAAAATAACCGGTTTTTGATCATGTGTTCGGCAATTTGAACTGCATTTAAAGCCGCTCCTTTCTTTATCTGGTCGCCAACACACCAAAAAGTAATACCATTGGGATTGGCTATGTCTTTACGCAAACGGCCTACAAATACAGGATCATCTCCTGCAGCCATAAGAGGCATAGGATAAATTCCGTTTTTGGGATCGTCCTGTACCACTAAGCCTTCTGCCTTCTCAAAAGCAGCGCGAACAGCTGCAACTTCAAGCGGTTTTTCAGTTTCAACCCAAACAACCTCTGAATGTGCACGCAATACAGGCACCCTAATGGTTGTAGCACTTACATCCATGGTTGCATGCATGATTTTACGGGTTTCGTTGTGCATTTTCATTTCTTCTTTGGTGTAATCATTGTCAAGAAATACATCAATCTGCGGAATGAGGTTTGTTGCCAACTGATATTTAAATTTCTCCACATGAACCTTTTCGTTATTCACTACCTGCTTCATCTGCATAAACAATTCGTCCATTGCAGCAGCACCAGCACCACTTGCAGCCTGATAAGTAGCTACGTGAATGCGCTTAATAGGAGACAAATCGTGAATAGGCTTAAGCGCTACCACCATGATGATGGTAGAACAATTCGGATTAGCAATAATGTTGCGGGGGCGGTTCTTGCAATCGTCCGGATTAACTTCGGGAACAACAAGCGGAACATCATTATCCATGCGGAAAGCACTGGAATTATCGATCATTACAGCGCCATGTTGGGTAATTGTATTAGCAAATTCTTTGGAAGTTCCTGCTCCAGCCGAAGTTAAAGCAATATCAATTCCTTTGAAATCGTCATTATGCTTCAGTTCTTTTACGGTTAATGTTTCGCCTCTGAAACTGTACGTAGCACCTGCACTACGCGAAGAACCAAACAGTATCAGTTCATCTGCCGGAAAATTTCTTTCCTGTAGCACGCGCAGAAATTCCTGACCAACAGCTCCACTAACTCCAACTATAGCAACTTTCATTATTTTATCCTCTTTTTTTGATTAGGGGCATAAAATTAGCACAAATAGAACAAAAAACATTTCGTTTGAATAAAATTTTATTATAAATTGGTCATGATTAAAAAACTTCTGCAATTGGGAAGTGCGTTTATGCAAGTGAAGGAGGTTTTGCAGAAGATAAAAACAGTTTAATTTAAAAGTTCTTGTTACATGGCGAAAATGAATGTAAAAAGCTGTATGTTGGGCCTTCCTGCGTTGCTATGTTCTATTTCAATGGCAGGTCAGTTTACCGATAACTTTGATGATGGGGATTTTGAGCATAATCCCACATGGACGGACGATAGTTCGGCTTACCTTGTCAATACAAACGGAATGCTGCAGCTCAACGCAAAGGCAATAGATGGCAGGTCGTACATCTATATTCCCTTAAACAACACTGTTGAAACATGGGAGTTTAATGTAAAAATGGATTTTAACCCATCATCAACCAGTTATTGCAAGGTATTCCTTATGGCCGACCAGCCAAAACCAGCAAACATCGTACAGGGATATTTTCTTAAAATAGGAAGTACCAACGACGATATTTGTCTTTATCGTAAAGAAGGAAACGCCGAAATCCTTCTTATTAATGGAAGAGATAAGATGCTCAACACGTCAACGGTAAACAGCAGCATAAAAGTAACAAGGGGTATTGAAGGGAATTGGGAATTACTATGCGATACAACCGGAAGTACAGATTACAAATGGCTAGGTTCAAGTTCAGATAATAGTTTACAACAATTAAACTTCTTTGTTATCGAATGCGTGTACATTGCATCCCGTTCCACCAAATTCTGCTTCGACGATTTCAGGATTACCAGCCAGGAATATTCCGATGGTACAATACCCACCTTGGCCCGCTTTAGACCATTATCCAAAACCAAGCTCGAATGCTCATTTTCGGAACCCATTCCCATTTATACCAAAGAGGGTTTCCTATTAAACGATAGCATTATTCCACAAACCATAGAAGCGCTGAACGATAGACTTATTATTACCTTTCCTTACCCATTTAGCTGCGAGGACAACAAGCTGCTAATATCGGGAATCAGCGATAAATGGAAGAACAGCATCAATGATACTTTGGTGCGTTTCACCTATTGTACACCAGGATTATTCGACATTGTATTCAACGAGATCATGGCAGATCCATCACCCGCTGTAGGATTACCGGACGCAGAATACCTGGAGCTTTATAACCGTAGCAGCAAATGCTTCAGAACTGAAAACTGGCGTCTAACAGTAGGCACAACCTCATACGCGATACCAGATACCCAATTTATGCCAGGTTCGTACATTATTATCTGCGCAAAGACTGCAGAAAGTGCTTTCCGAAAATTTGGTACAGCGTTCGGAACATTCACATCTGCCACTACCTTAAATAATTCAGGTCAAACCTTACATTTATTGGATAGCGACGACCAACTTATCGCGTGGGCTGAATATTCCGATACCTGGTACAACGATGATTATAAAGCGGAGGGAGGATGGTCTCTTGAGCAGATCGACCCTCGGAACCCATGCACAGGTAAGGATAATTGGATAGCTTCGAAAAGCAAAACCGGCGGAACTCCAGGCGTTCAGAATTCTGTATTTACCGAAAACAAAGATACTGAAGCACCCGAGATACGTTCGATTTATGTATCCAACGATACAACAATCCTAATCACATATAATGAGCCTCTCTTATCGTTGACAACTATTAAAGCAGAAAACTTCCGGCTAACAGCTGAGATTGCGCCAAAGAAAACTGAACTAACAGGTAACGCGTACCAAACTCTTCAATTAACAGTAACTCATCCGATGGAGCCCGGTAAAATCTATCCTTTAACAATAACTCCATCTATTAAAGATTGTGTGGGTAACCTACAGAATACAGCTAAAGATACCCTTGTTGGAATTCCTTCTGCATGCGATTCGCTGGATATTGTCATCAATGAAGTGCTTTTCAATTCGCTTCCTAATAACCCCGAATATATAGAGCTTTATAACCGATCCGATAAGATTTTGGATGCATCAAACCTGGTATTTACATTTGAAAGCCCAGATGGTAGAAGTACCTTTGTGGCTTCTCAGGAGCCATTCCTGTTCTATCCTCACTCGTACCTGGTATTTAGTCCTGCGCCCGAATTGCTACCAGCAGTCTATAGCCATTGCAATATAAAAAACATCCGGTATTCCGCAGCGTGGAAAAGTCTCAATGATAAAACCGGAACAATTACCTTGCTATCAAGGAATTTACAGGTAATAGATCGATTTATGTATTCGGAAACCATGCATCAGGCATCGCTTACAAGCAAGGAAGGAGTATCGCTGGAGCGTATTAGCCAGGATATGGCTGCCAATTATCCGGGCAACTGGCACTCAGCGGCCGAAACTGTTCAGTATGGAACTCCGGGATTGCAGAATTCTCAATATATTGAAGAAAGCCCCACAACGGAAACCTTTACCATTGAAGACGAAATCTTCAGTCCGGACGATGATGGTTATCACGATGTATTAAAAGTGAACTTTCATTTCGACAAGCCCGGAAACCGAATAACGGCATGGATTTTTGATGCAGTTGGAAGGAAAGTTACCTGCCTGATGAATAATGCTCTACCCGAAAATAACGGCTTTTTCACATGGGATGGCAACTCCGATAAAGGTAAATTGTGCTCCCCGGGAATGTACATGGTTTTCATCCAACTCGTAACCGATATTGGCGAAACCAGGGAGTTCAAAAAAGCTTGTATTTTGGCAATGAAAAGGTAATTACCCCTTATACAAGAGGCTTTTCCGGCTGTTTGTATTTATATAATGCATTATCTGGCGGTTAAAAAGCTCCCCTTCGTCATGCAGGAACTCAATTTCTATAGGTAAATAATACCATTCGTCGGGATTCATATCACTATTTTGCATGGTCCTTAATCGTACCGCATCTTTTTCGGTAGTAAAAATAATTTTCTTTTCTTCGGTAATACCATTATATTTTTGCTGTATTGCCTGTATATCATTTACAGTAAAAGCATGGTGGTCAGCAAATTCAACATGCTCCACATTTGTGTACTGCTTCCGCAAATGATCAAGAATACTCTTAGCCTTCGCAATCCCAGTTACCAAAAGAACAGACAACGATTTATCCTGAAAATCGACTTCATTCCTGGCGCCAGCAAACACAGGCAAAGGCGTATTATACTTAATGGTAGAAAAATAAACCCTTTGGTGTGGCAGAGGATCGATGTTTATTGCAAACAGACGCCTGTCCATTGCAGACATATTCGCGGGAGACTTCGTAACAATAAATATGTCGGCTCTGTCTCTCCCCGAAACCGGCTCGCGAAGCTCTCCGCGAGGCAACAAGGTATCGTTAAAAATAGGACGATTATAATCGACCAATAGAATATTTATTCCAGGTTTCACCGAACGGTGCTGGAATGCATCGTCGAGCAAAATGATATCGGTTTCGGCATAACTCTCCTGAATATTCCGGATGCCGTTCACGCGGTCCCTGTCTACTGCCACAATAATATGAGGGAACTTATGACGAATCTGCCAAGGCTCATCCCCTATTTCGTTTACAGTAGAACTTTCGGTTGCATAACGGAAATCGCGCGTTTTACGCTTATATCCTCTGCTTAAGAAGGCTACTTTGTATTGCTTCTCCAATAAACGGATCAGGTATTCCGTATGGGGAGTTTTCCCCGTGCCGCCAACCGTAATATTGCCCAACGAAATAACAGGAAGTTTAAACTCATACGACTTAAAAACCTTGATATCGTAGAGTAAATTTCTTATCCAAACGATAGCCCCGTAAAGAAAACTAAATGGCACTAAAATACGTTTCATATTAATAATTGCTAACAGACCTACAGCACTCAATTCATATTTAAATCATAAGGCAACCGGGCTAAAATTCCTCTTCGTCCGGTTATATCTTTGATGCTATAATATAGCCGGCTGGCTTCTCCCAGTTCCTTTTGAATTGCATCCTGGCGCACACGTGCACTGAGACCTGATAATAAGCTGGTGAGTGCGTCATCGCGCTTTGGTAATTCAACAATTCTATATTCAGAAAGTTTTGCTTTCCTTGCAGCAATTTCGATTGCGTTATGTAAATTTCCTATCATGTCTACCAGCCCAAGTCTTTTAGCATCCGAAGCACTCCAAACCCTTCCCTGGCCGATAGAATCGACAAAAGCTTTATTCAATCTCCGCCCTTCAGCAACATGCGAAATAAATGTGTCGTAAATATTTTCTACTTCTGCCTGAACAATGGCTTTTTCTTCCGGAGTTAGCGGCTTATAAAGCGTTTCGATGTCGCCATGCTTGTTTGTCCGAACATTATCGGTGGTTATACCTAGTTTATTATTTAAAAAGCCTTGTGCATTAAATAATATACCAAATACACCTATTGAACCTGTTATTGTGGTGGGTTCAGCAACAATGGTATTGGCCGGAGCCGCTATATAGTAACCACCCGATGCAGCTACATTTCCCATTGATACAATCAATGGCTTAGTTTTCGATGCCAGGTACACTTCGCGCCAGATAATATCGGAGGCCAAGGCACTTCCACCAGGGCTATTGATGCGCAATACAATGGCCTTGATACTTGAGTCGCCTCTTGCTTCGCGGATTGCTTTGGAAAGGTCGTCCGAAGCTATTTCTGAACCACCTTCGCCCGTAACAATTTCACCTTCGGCATATACAAGCGCAATTTTCTTCTTCGAAAAATCTTTTTTCCCCTTGGCTGCTTTATTATAATCGGCCAATGTTACAAACTCAAGATTCTTTGCCGAAGTTGCAGACGAAAGTTTTGCTAATCTTTCCAATATCTCGTCTTTATATCGAATACCATCTACGAACTTATTCTCCAGAGCTCCTTTGGCATTGGTTACCGATGCATTATCAGCTATATGATTCAGATGCGAGACATCTATTTTACGCTGGGCAGAAATACCCTTAAGTACATGGCCCCATAATGAATTTAGCAGGGTAGAAACCTGCTCCCGGTTCTCTGGGCTCATTTTATCCGTTATATACGGCTCTACAGCACTTTTGAATTTTCCGTGACGTATTACAACCGGTTCAATGCCGAGTTTATCCAATGCACCTTTATAAAACATAACTTCAGAACTTAACCCCATGAAGGTAATGCCTCCGGCAGGGTTAATAAAAATGCTGTCGGCAACCGAAGCCAAATAATAATTACCTTGCGAATAGTATTCGGCATAACTGATCACAAACTTGCCCGATTTCTTAAAGTCCAGAATGGCGTTCCTGAGTTCTTCCAATGTACCAAAGCCCATAGGTACCATGCCTAAATCGAGGTATATTCCCTTAATATTCGAATCGTCCTTAGCTTCACGAATGTTTCTCACCATATCTGTTAAGCCAAGTGATACAGACGGTTTAAAAGTTGTAAAATCGAAGTTCTCAAAAGGGTTATCCGATGAACGTTCGGGAATGGTTTTGTCCAACCTGATGTGTAATATGGAATTATTTTTAACAACAACCTGTTTCTCTGTGGAAGAAACGATTGCTCCTATAATGCCCATAAGAATAAGGAACAAAATAAAAGACGAAATGATAACGCCAACAATAGTGGCCAATGTGTATTTTAGAAAACTTCTCATGCGAAATTATTTTATATTATTGGTTTAATGTAACATCCATGGCAAATATTTCATGCCTAAATTGCGATTGTTAACTCATGAATGTTTATGCTTTCCCGTTTATTGAAGAAGCTAAAATAACCAAATTTTGTTTTCATATAAAGCATTGTTTTTACTTTTGCAGCGTAAAAGTAATATTATTCGCAGTTAAATGTATATCCCGGTAAATACTTTTTTAAACAGCAAAAAATGGTTGTATACCTGATCTTAGGAAGCAATATAAACGATCGTGAAGAATATATCGATACTGCCATTCAATCCATGGAGCGAACGGTAGGTAAGGTTCTAGACAAATCGTCGCTGTACGAAACAGAACCATGGGGGTTTGAGGATGAAACTTATTTCCTAAACCAGGTAATAAAAGTAGAAACCGACCTAAGCCCTCACTCGCTGCTCGAGCACATCAATAATCTGGAGAAATTGATGGGGAGAACACGCACCAACACGCGGTATTCGGCACGACAAATAGATATTGACATTCTGTTCTATGGAAACCTGATCATGTACGAACCATTACTTACAATACCGCATAAGGAAATTGCAAACCGCAGATTTGTTCTTGTCCCACTAGCCGAAATTGCAGAAGATTACATCCATCCCATACTAGAAAAAACGATTGGCACTATGTTGTTCGAATGCACAGACAATTCGAAAGTTCATAAATACACACCTTAAACTTTAATAATAACAGGAAATAAATTATATTGCAGTAAATAACCATTGTTAGTGAATAAATCGTCGGCATACCGCTACTTTGCCTTTGGCCTTGAAATTGAGTCCCAGTTTCCTGTTCCTGAGCTACTGACAGGGAATACTGAACTACCCTCTAACGTAGGCATTGAATATGCTAGCGTACCAGATTCTCTTATAGCACCAGTATTTTCTGGCGTGCGTTTCCAAGGATCAGCCAACGAATTCCTTTTAAAAGTTGATCATGTAGCCAAATACCTGGTTAAAAACGGCAATAAAATACAAATTGAGCCCTATCCTCAAGCTACAGAAAAGGACATACGCCTATTTCTGATGGGATCGGCTCTCGGGGCGCTTATTCACCAGCGTGGCTTGCTGCCTTTTCATGGCAGTTCGGTTATCATACACAATAAGGTTGTTGTATTCTCAGGAATTTCGGGTGCCGGGAAATCTACTCTTGCTGCATCATTCGTAAAAAAAGGCTTTCCGCTCATAACCGACGATGTATGCGTGATCTCACTTGACAATGAAACAAAACCCATGGTGCATCCGGGATATCCGCAGATGAAGCTGTGGGGCGATTCACTTGAAAAAATCGGTGAGCAAAACGAGAATCTTTCGCGGGTTCGCGACGGCATTAAGAAATTCAGCCTCCCTGTTCGCCCGCATTTTCATCAGAAGCCTGAATTATTGAGTGGCGTATACATTATTTCGACTAAGAACACCGAGGGCTTTAGCATTGAAACCATTAAAGGCATTGAAAAATTCAATATCCTTAAGAATAATACATACCGCTTGAACTTCATTAAAGGTACAGGCACCACATCGAGCCATTTTAAGCACATTGAGGCTATGGCAAGGCAATGCTTTGTTAAGAAAATAGAGCGTCCGTCGAAAGGTTTTCACCTCGAAGACTTACGCAACCTAATCGAAAACGACCTAACCCATGCATAGCTCAGGGAAAATAGTTTGGCTGGCCTCCTACCCAAAATCGGGCAATACCTGGTTCAGGATATTCCTGGCAAACTTATTACGTAATAGCGATACGCCTGCTAATATCAACGAACTCGAAGGAGGCCCTATTGCCAGTAGCCGTCAGCTCTTTGATGAGGCAACCGGATTATCGTCGGCCGACCTTACTCCCGACGAAATCGAAAACCTTCGACCTGAAGTCTACAAATACATTTCCGCCGAATCCGAATCGCTCATCTTCCATAAGATTCATGATGCTTTTGTGCTTACAGGCAATAACGAACCGCTTATTCCAAAGGAAGCTACCTATAAAGCGCTCTATTTTGTGAGAAATCCGCTCGATGTAGCCGTATCCTTCTCGCATCATGCCAATTTACCTGTCGATACCATTGTAAAACAGATGAACGACGATCAGTTCGCATTTTGCAGCCGCACCGACAAGCTGCATAACCAGCTATGTCAGAAACTACTTTCGTGGAGCCATCATATCCAGAGCTGGACTAACCAAACCGATTTCCCGGTTCATGTGATGCGGTATGAAGATATGAAGACCAATGCTTTCGAAACATTCAAAAAAGCTACCGAATTTGCAGGGCTTGAATATACGGATATGCAGATACAACGGGCCATCGGGTTCAGCGATTTTAAAACAATAAAAAGCCAGGAAGAGCAATACGGTTTCCGGGAGAAAGCCCCAGGAAGCAAAGAATTCTTTCGCAAGGGCAAAATCGGGAGCTGGAAAGAGGAATTATCTGAAACACTCATTAAAACCCTCATAAACGAACATAGGGAAATGATGCTGCGCTTTGGATATATCAATGCAAAGGGCAATATCATGGAATTTTAATTTTTTGCCGGCGAAAAATGATGATTAACCGAATTTATATAACAACTATTTATAAATCGACCTATTTTTACAGAAAATTTTAAAAATGGAAACGCAACATTGTAATTTCGATAAACGTGCTGTGCTGGGTTCAGTTCTTGTTCTTGTTGGCGTTATCTTCCTTGGCGAAAACCTTGGATGGTTTAACAACAGAATAAGCGATATTCTTATTTCGTGGCCAATGCTTCTTGTTGCATTAGGCTTTTTTAGTTTATTGCGGAAAAAGAATAATATGGGAGGCTGGATGATGATTGCCATTGGTGCTTATTTCATTCTCCCAAAAATTATTCCAACGCCATACGACCACGATCGTCTGTTCTGGCCTATTCTGCTCGTTTTATTTGGCATATTTCTCATTTTCAAAAAGAAAAAACAACATCCTTTCGACCATTTTAGCTGTTGCGGAAAAGAGGAATTCTCTACCGATCAGATTGATGAAGTAAATGTTTTTGGCGGCGGCGAAAAGAAAATAACTACCCGCACCTTCAGAGGCGGCAAAATAACTTCCATTTTCGGCGGTTCAAACTACGATATGCTGGATTGTGAGCTGGCTGAAGGCAAAAACATCCTTGATATGGTAAACATTTTTGGAGGCTCAAAGCTGGTTGTCCCAGGCAATTGGAAGATTCATGTAGATGTAGTTTCCATCTTCGGCGGCTTTGCTGATAAACGCAGGAATGTAAACGTTCCCTCCGATGGCCCTAACAAAGAGCTTATAATTACCGGTATTGCCATCTTTGGAGGCGGAGAAATTAAAAGTATTTAAAAACAGAATATGGGGCACCCTGTATTATCGAGTATTAAGAATCTCCTGTATTACAGCGGAATTTGGGTTCTTATACTCATACTGAGTACCCTGCTCACCTATTCCGATTCGGGCTTCCCCATTTATATTTCCTTGCTTGTATGCATTATTTACGACGGATCCTTTGCAGTACTAGGCATTGGTTTGTGGTACAACATCCGGTACAAGAATTTCGAAGAAATAAAGCCGTTCAACCGCATCATTAACCATATTCTAGAGGCTTTGGTAATTTCCTTTTTGTGGACTGCCATTTGCTACTTCTTTATCATAACCGTTATATTCGAGAAAGATCCCAAATCGATAGAAATATCGTATAATGCACTGCCCATCACTTTCATCTTTGGCATTGTTTTCTTTGCACTGATAACGCTGTTTTACTATCTGGTACTCTCTTACAGGAACCTGCAGGAAAAGATCAAGAACGAGAGTACATTGCAATCGCTTATACAGGAAGCGGAGCTGAGTTTGCTCAAGTCGCAGATCAACCCACACTTCCTTTTCAATAGTCTGAACTCCATAAGCTCACTAACCATAAGTAATCCGGCAAAGGCACGTGAGATGATCATCAAACTGTCGGACTTTCTGAGACATTCCATTGGCCATAAAGAACAGCAGCTTACCACGCTTCACGAAGAAATTGAGCATATTAAGGTATACCTCGAAATCGAAAAGATACGCTTTGGTGATCGGCTACAGTACGACTTTGTAGTAAATGCGGATTGCTCTCAGTTTCAAATACCCGTAATGCTGTTTCAGCCCCTCTTCGAGAATGCGGTAAAACATGGGGTTTATGAATCGATAGAGCCTATAACCATTCATTTTAATTGCATTCCGCTATCGAAAGGGTTATTGGTGAAGATTTCCAATAATTTCGAGCCCGAAGCGCCCCCACGTAAAGGCAATAAAATGGGTATTAAAAACGTGGAAAACCGACTGAAACTGATCTACCACAGCGATAACCTTATGAAAATCAATCGCTGTGAAAATACGTTCGAAGTAGAATTGTTTATCCCTAAATATATCAGCGAATAATGACCCTCAACTATTCCGGAAATGAGTATTAAAGCCATAATAATAGACGACGAGCAGCCTGCAAGGGAAATCATCAAACACTACCTTGGAGCACACGAAAACATCATAGTAATTGGCGAATTCTCCGATGGATTTGCCGGAATTAAGGGAATTAATGAGCTTAAACCCGATCTGGTATTTCTCGACATTCAAATGCCGAAACTTACTGGCTTCGAGATGCTCGAACTGCTGGATGCCACGCCATATATTATTTTCACCACAGCCTACGATCAATATGCCATTAAGGCCTTTGAAATGAATGCAGTTGATTATCTGCTGAAGCCTTATTCACAGGAACGTTTCAACCAGGCATTGCTAAAAGCGAACGAGCGCATGACAAAAGCCGATAAGCCAGCTATAAAGAAGTTAACCGAACACTTGGCCGAAAACCAGGAAACATTGGACAGGGTGGTTGTTAAAACAGGTAATAAAATCAAGGTAATCCCCGAAGAGACAATTCTTTATATCGAGTCGCAGGACGATTACGTAATGATTTATACCGGCGAAGGCAAGTTCCTTAAGCAGCAAACCATGAAGTATTTCGAACAACACCTGGACCCACGCCACTTTGTAAGAATACACCGCTCATATATCGCAAACATCGATACCATTAAGCAACTTGAACTCTACGAGAAAAACTCATACCTCGCTGTTCTATCCAATGGCGCCAAGCTCAAAGTAAGCGACTCCGGTTATAAGCTGCTCAAAAGCATGATGAAATTTTGATAAGCCTCTTCCTGATTTGAAAGAGGCTGTCTATACACCCTTACTGCATGATCTGTTCTATTTCCTCTGTGGTTTTAGGAATAGGTTCGCCCAATACACGGCATCCTGTGGCGGTTACAAGTATATCGTCCTCAATCCGTATACCTCCAAAGCCTTTATATTCTTCAATTTTATCGTAATTCAGGAATTCAGTAAACTTCTTTTCGCTTCGCCACAAGTCAATCAAAGCTGGAATGAAATAAATACCAGGCTCATCCGTAAGCACAAAGCCGGGTTTAGGTTTTTTGGCAAATCGCAAATATGCCAAACCAAACTGATCACTGCGTTGTACAGTATCGTCATAGCCCACATAGTTTTCTCCGAGGCCTTCCATATCGTGTACATCCATGCCCAGCATATGGCCTAAGCCATGCGGGAAGAATAAGGCATGGGCTCCTGCTGCAACGGCTTCTTCCATATTACCTTTCATCAATCCTAGATCTTTCAAGCCGGAAGCTATAATCTTTGCAGCCTGCAAATGAATTTCCTTGTATTGAATATTGGGAGAAGTATTTACTATCGTATTCATGTTTGCAGCCAAAACAATGTTATAAACATCCTGCTGCTTAGACGAGAATTTGCCGCCTACAGGTGTAGTACGTGTAATATCCGATGCATAAAGCGTTTCGGACTCAGAGCCAGCGTCAACCAGCATCAAACGACCCTTCTCTAGAAACTGATGATGCGAATGGTTATGCAATGTTTCCCCATTCATGCTAAGTATAACAGGGAACGAAACCCCATTGCCCGACGAAAGTGATATCCCTTCAATAACCCCGGCTATATCGCGCTCCAAAGCACCAGGTCTTGCCATGCGCATAGCCGTTATGTGCATCTGACGCGCAACATTCACCATGTTTTCCATTTCAATAATCTCTTTTTCACTTTTTACAGAGCGCATTTCAACAACTGCCTTGATTAAAGATACAGATGCAGCCTGGCTTACTTGATCGTAATCTATGCTCAATACCTTACTCAATCGTAGTTTCACGTTTTCCCTGTAGGGAGGAAGAAAATGGACCTTGCGCCCCCTTTTCAATGCAGATTCTACGTATAGCCATAAGTTGCCTGAAGGCTGACATTCAGAAACACCTACCTTCTCTGCTCTTTCTTCGATTGAAGGTAAAAATCCCATCCAGATTATGTCCTCAATGCCGATATTATCGCCGAAAATAATTTCCCGGTTCTCCTCAATATCGACCACTGCCCCTAAATCTGGCTCGTTAAGGCCAAAGAAATACGAAAAACAACTGTCCTGGCGAAAATGAAATGTATTTGATCTATAATTGTAAGGGACATCGGTATTTCCGGGAAATAGGATAATCCCCTCAGAAATTTTCAGTTTTAGTGTGTCCCTGCGTAATTGATATTCTTCTTTAGAAAACATAGTATAAAAATAATGTTTAAAGATACGTAACTCCTTTGATATTTAAACACCTCCAGCCTCTCATAGTTGTTTTAGTTATAATAAATTTTCATCTAACATGCAACCTATTATCAATCAATTCGTAAATTGTTAAACATATTTACGAATATGGTGCGAATTGTTTATTTTTTTAATATATTCGCATTACGCATTGAGATTATTATCAACCTAATAAACTTTATCAACAATGCCATATCGTCGACTACCTAATACAGACATTGCCCGTCTGAGAGCTTTAAAAATCGCGTATATCAAAGGAAAAGAAATTCCACCATTCAAACTTGCTTACAGCTCTGCGACATATACAAAAGTTCAGGCTTTCCTTCCTTTGTTTGAACACACACTTGTAGTTCATAAAAGCGCGTACACCAATCAGGTAGCCAAAAGCAAAGATTATATTGCTTTAATGAAAAAGGCGAAGTTATACATCTCGCATTTCATACAGGTTGTGAATATGGCTATTCAACGCGGCGACATGCCTGTTGCTGTTAAAACCTTTTATGGGCTGGAAGATTACGATAATAAAGTACCTCAACTCAATACAGAGAGCGATCTTCTGAAATGGGGTGAAGCAATTATTAATGGCGAGGCCGACCGTACGCGTAAAGGCATGCTTCCAGTGAGCAATCCAACCATAGCGCTTGTAAAGGTTCGTTTCGAAAACTTCAAGGAAGCCTATAATTTTCAGAAAACGCTTCAGAAGAATAATAACCGTACCCTTCAGGACCTGGCAAAAATGCGCAACGATGCAGATTTACTTATCGCCAAACTTTGGGATGAGATTGAAGCCTCGTACAACCAATTACCCGACGAAGTGAAGCGGGAACAAGCTAAGGAATATGGCGTAATTTATGTATTTCGTAAAAATGAAATACGCCATATCTCTGTGCGAGAAGATTCTTTTGAAGAAGTCAATCAGTAATACTGTACCTTTCTATTTTCCTTTTATATAGAAAGTGCATTCCGCTTAAGATTAACAACAGACTAATCATTGCAACAGGAAGCATTTCGGGAGTTGAGCCTACCTCGGTTAGGTCTTTCCCTGAATTTTGAGCACTTGTTAAATAGTAACCCATTACAGCGATAGCATTATTCATAAAATGCGCCATAATAGGCACCCATAAGCTGCCACTCCACAACAGCGTATACCCAAACATAACGCCAAGTATCCACCGTGGAAAGAGTCCATAAAACTGAAAATGTATCACGCTGAACAAAAAAGATGAAATTAGTATTCCCCAATGTGCATTCTTTGTCATTCCAGTAAAAATGCGCTGCAAAATTCCGCGGAACATGAGTTCTTCGGCAAGCGCTGGCAACAAGGCCACCATAAATATATTAAACACTAAATCGCTGGTCGATTGAAATTTTAAAAACGCTAACGTTTGTTCTTTAGCAGCCTGTTCGCTTTTAACGAAATAAGTCTCCAACCCCGATAAAAACTCAGGTAAACGGATGTGCTCATTCCAATAAGCCATAAAATTGATAAAAGGGACGGCTGCAAGCATCGTTAAACCAATAACAACAAAACGGTCAATTCGCGCGGAATGGTTAAGATATAAGTATTCTAACGTCTTTCGCGAAAACAGGAAGGCCAGAATAAATGGGGGAATCAAAAACAGCCCTATCGATAATATAATCTGATAATATCGTAAAATACCCAGATTCGCCGGGTTGGTTACATCTGCCAAATTCTCGGGAGTATTGGCATTGGCTCCAAAGAAGAATGTAGCCACAGGCGATGCAAGCAGGTACACCAAAAGAAAACAGGTTAACGAAAGAATCACAGTAAGTCCAAGCTGCATAAATGAGCTTTTGTCTGGAAAAAGGATTTGCCTCATGCTTATTTTAAGTAATTTTGCCAAAAATAGTAATAATAGTTTGACATTCAAGGGTCGGTATTTATGAGAATAGGAACGATAGAATTTGAAGAAAAACCGGTGTTTCTGGCACCTATGGAAGATGTTACTGATCCGTCATTTCGCTATGTTTGTAAGGAATTCGGGGCCGACATGGTTTACACCGAGTTTATTTCGAGTGATGGCCTGATTCGCGATGGTAAAAAAAGTCTCGAAAAACTAAATATTTACGATTACGAGCGACCCATTGGTATTCAAATATATGGACACCTTCTGGAACCCATGATAGAAGCTGCAAAGATTGCCGAAGCTGCCGGACCAGACCTAGTAGACATAAACTTTGGATGCCCGGTGCGTAAGATTGCCGCCCGCGGTGCCGGATCGGGAATGATGAACAATGTTCCACTCATGGTTAAAATTACCGAAGAAGTAGTAAAAGCCGTCAAACTACCCGTAACGGTTAAAACCCGATTGGGTTACGACGATCAGAATAAGAATATTGTTGAGATTGCAGAACGATTGCAGGATGTAGGTATTCAAGCGCTTACCATTCACGGCCGAACCCGAGCCCAAATGTACAAGGGAGAGGCAGACTGGACACTCATAGGCGAGGTAAAAAACAACCCACGGATGAAAATACCGATCATCGGTAATGGAGACGTGATTGATGCTGATACTGCAAAAACCGCCTTCGATAAATACGGCGTGGATGCGATTATGGTAGGTCGCGCAACCTATGGCCGACCTTGGATATTCAAGGAAATAAAGCATTTTCTCAAAACCAATAGCTATTTGCCTCCCCTTACAATAGCAGAAAAAGCCGAGCTAGCCATTAAACACCTCAAAAAATCGATAGAAATAAAGGGCGAGGTAGTAGGTGTACTCGAAATGCGCCGCCATCTCTCAAGTTACTTTAAGGGACTCGACCATTTCAAGGACACCCGGCTGAAACTCGTAACCAGCAAAGATGTAAATGAGCTGATATCGATCATTGAGCAGATTCCCAACCAATGGAAAGATTAGCGTGCCTTTGCTTTAGGATAATCGAGCATATAATGCAGCCCTACGCTTTCTTTGCGTGCCTGGGCACTCTTAATCACCAGGTATCCTACGTTGATCATATTCCGCAGCTCCAATAACTTGCGTGAGAGAACAGATTTCACATACAGCTCCTCGGTTTCGTCGTAAATAATCTGAAGCCGATCCATGGCTCGCTTCAAACGCAGATTTGAACGGACAATACCCACATAGTTGGTCATAATCTGTTGCATTTCGCGGGAACTCTGGGTAATAAGCACCATTTCTTCAGGAAGTGTAGTACCTTCGTCGTTCCATTCAGGAATATTCTGAGGGATGGTATAGTTTGTAAACTTCTCCTTGATGTGTTTTGCAGCCCTTTCGGCAAATACAATACCTTCGAGCAGCGAATTTGAAGCCAAACGATTAGCTCCGTGTAATCCGGTACAAGACGTTTCGCCAATAGCGTACAATCGGTTGATACTACTTAGTCCATGGCTATTCACTTTAATCCCTCCACAAAGGAAGTGCGCTCCCGGTGCAACAGGAATCATGTCTTTGGTAATATCTATGCCTAAGGTCTTGCATTTCTCATTAATATTCGGGAAGTGATTGATCAGCTCCTTAGGATCGAGATGGCGTGCATCAAGGTATACATGGTCTTCACCGCGTATTTTCATCTCGTTGTCAATAGCGCGAGCAACAATATCGCGTGTGGCAAGCGATCCACGTTCATCATACTTGTGCATGAATTCCTCTCCATCCAATGTACGCAATACAGCGCCGAAACCGCGCATAGCTTCAGTTATTAAGTACGAGGGACGTTCGCCGGGGTTGTACAACATGGTAGGATGAAACTGTACAAACTCCATATCGTCAATAATTCCTTTGGCGCGATAAACCATGGCAATGCCATCGCCCGTAGCAACGGACGGATTGCTGGTAGTATTGTATATATTACCCATTCCGCCTGTAGCCAGCACGGTACACTTAGCCAGAAATGCCGTAACCTGGCGATTTTTAAAATCAGTTACATAAGCACCGTAGCATACAATGTCCTGATGATAGCGCTTTATCAGATACCCTAAATGATGCTGTGTAATCAAGTCAATGGCAAAATGATTTTCGTATATCTCAATATTAGGATGCTTGCGCACTTGCTCGCAAAGCGCACGCTCAATTTCATATCCCGTGTTATCTTTGTGATGTAGGATGCGGTGCTCACTATGACCTCCCTCACGTGCAAGATCGTACTGATCGTCTTTCGTTTTATCGAACTGGGTTCCCCAATCAATCAATTGCTGCATCTGTCCGGGGCCTTCAGATACAACCATGCGTACAATATATTCGTCACATAATCCGGCACCTGCAATAAGGGTATCTTCAACGTGTTTTTCAAAATTGTCGGGTTCACGCATTACGGAGGCTATCCCACCTTGTGCATATTGGGTGTTTGTAGCTTCAAGCTTCTCCTTTGTAACAATTGCAACCTTTCCAAATGAGGCAACCTTCAGGGCAAAGCTCAAACCAGCTATCCCGGAGCCTATCACTAAAAAATCGGTTTCCCGTTTCATCTGTAATTAATTATAAGTTAAGGTCAGACGGAACACCCATGCTCATTTTGGCTTCGCCGAACCCGTAAACTCGGTTCATTCGTATTTGCATCGGCAGAACATGGCTGTTTCATAATCAATAAGAATAATAAGAACTCCAAAGATAGTGAATGATGGAATTCGTTGTAAAAAATAATGAGAATCATAGATGTTTCTACGTGGAATACGGAATGAGAAACCTCTGAAGCTACGGTTTGAGACTGTTGCAAAAACAGGATTGTCATTCCGGCGAAGGCCGGAATCCCTTGTAATAAGCTCCGTAGTTAAAGGATTCCGGCCTTCGCCGGAATGACAGGCAGGTCCTTCAAATCAAGCCTTTGAAATACTACCCGATAGATGCAATATTTTAAACGCCCAATCTTTCAAAAACAAACATTTTCGTTTACATTTGCAAACTATCAAATTTCTAGATTTTTATAGATTTAGCTGAATAAATATAAGACAAATGGCTACTGAAGACGTATTTAAAAAACTTATTTCCCATTCGAAAGAATATGGTTTTATTTTCCCATCAAGCGAAATTTACGATGGGCTTAGCGCTGTGTACGATTACGGCCAGAATGGCGTTGAGTTAAAGAACAACATTAAGAAATACTGGTGGGATTCGATGGTTCTCCTCCACGAAAACATTGTGGGTATTGACGCTGCAATATTCATGCACCCTACAACATGGAAAGCATCAGGCCACGTAGACGCATTTAACGATCCACTCATTGATAATAAAGACTCCAAGAAGCGTTACCGTGCCGACGTTCTTCTCGAAGATCACATTCAGAAGCTTGAAGAAAAAATAAATAAAGAAGTTGAAAAGGCTGCCAAACGCTTTGGCGAGTCATTCAACCAGGAACAATATATCACAACCAGCCCCAGGGTTTTGGAAATTCAGGCTGAAATCGACAAGGTGAAAACCCGCATGGTAAAAGCTTTAAACGATGGCGACCTTGCCGAATTAAAGCAAATCATTATAGATGCCGAAATCGTATGCCCTATTTCAGGTACAAAGAACTGGACTGACGTACGTCAGTTCAACCTGATGTTCGATACCAAGCTGGGTTCGGTGAGTGAAGAAGCCAATACCATTTATCTGCGCCCCGAAACGGCTCAGGGTATTTTCGTAAACTACCTGAACGTTCAGAAATCGGGTCGTATGAAGATCCCATTCGGTATATGCCAGATAGGGAAAGCTTTCCGTAACGAGATTGTTGCCCGTCAGTTCATTTTCCGTATGCGCGAATTCGAACAGATGGAAATGCAATTCTTCATCCAGCCCGGAACAGAAATGCAATGGTTTAAATACTGGAAAGAAATCCGCATGAAATGGCACAAATCGCTAGGATTTGCTGACAACATGCACCGCTACCACGATCACGACAAGCTGGCTCACTATGCCAATGCCGCTACCGACATCGAATTCCACATGCCTTTTGGCTTTAAAGAAGTAGAAGGAATCCATTCGCGTACCGACTTCGACCTGAGCAGCCACGAGAAATACTCTGGCAAGAAGATTCGCTATTTCGACCAGGAACGCAACGAAAGCTACGTACCCTATGTTATCGAAACCTCTATTGGAGTGGATCGTATGTTCCTCTGCATCCTTTCCAGCGCTTATACTGAAGAAAAGATAAAGAAGGAAGACGGAACCGAAGACGAACGCGTAGTTTTAAAGATACCTGCTGCACTTGCTCCTGTTAAACTGGCTATTTTCCCGCTCATCAAGAAGGACGGCCTTCCTGAAAAAGCAAGAGAAATTATGGATAGCCTGAAATTCGACTTCCACTGCGAATACGAAGAAAAGGACACCATCGGACGCCGCTACCGCCGCCAGGATGCTATTGGAACGCCATATTGCGTAACAGTTGACCACCAAACGCTTCAGGACAATACAGTAACCCTCCGCCACCGCGATACGATGGTGCAGGAAAGAGTTCCTGCAGATAAACTCCACGCTATTGTAAGCGAAAAGGTTAGTATTACTTCGTTGTTGAAGAAATTGATTTAAGAGTTTGTAAAGGTTGTAAAGGTTATAAAATGGGGAATCATTGGAAAGATTTGATTGTATGGCAAAAGAGCCATGCCCTGGTTTTAAAAATTTACAACCTTTTAACATCTTTCCCTAAGGATGAGAAATTTGGATTAACAGATCAAATCAAAAGAGCAGCAGTATCCATCCCTACTAATATTGTTGAAGGTCATGCAAAACATTCAACGAAAGATTTCGCAAGGTTTCTGATTATAAGTCGTGGCTCTCTCGAAGAACTTCGATATTTATTGTTACTTAGCTGCGATCTGAAATATGTATCAACCGAAGCATACTCAGCTCTCGAGAACGACTGTCGTGAAATTAGCATCCTCCTCAACAACCTTTTAAAATCTCTTCCGCCCAAGCCATAAAACCTCTACAACTTCTACAACATATATAACCTATATAACCTTTAAAACCTATACAACTTCTATAACCACTATAACTCCCTTGAAAAAAGTCCTTATCATCACATACTACTGGCCACCTGCAGGCGGATCTGCGGTTTATCGCTGGCTCAAATTCACCAAGTACCTTCGGGAATTTGGGTGGGAGCCTGTGATATACACCGCCGAGAATGGTGAATACCCCGAACTGGACCCTGCCAACGAAAAGGACATCCCGCAAGACATAACCATCCTGAAACAACCCATTTGGGAGCCATACAGTGCTTACAAAAAGTTCATTGGTCAAAAAAAGACCGATAAAGTGAACGTGGGCTTTCTTTCCGAAAAGAAAAAACCCGCTTTAACAGAACGCATCTCGGTTTGGGTGCGGGGTAATTTCTTTATCCCTGATGCGCGCAAGTTCTGGATTAAGCCATCAGTGAAATTCCTTACCCAATGGCTTAAAGATAATCCATTGGATGCCATCATCTCATCGGGCCCGCCGCACAGCATGCACCTCATTGCAATGGGGCTTAAAAAGAAGCTTAACCTACCATGGATTGCCGATTTCCGCGACCCATGGACCAAAATCGACTTCTACAACGAGCTCAAACTAACCTGGTTTGCCAATCGGAAACACCACCGACTTGAAAAGAAGGTAGTTACTTCGGCAGATTACATTGTTGCTGTAGGAAGCCAAATGCAACATGAGTTCGAAGAAATTGGTGCCCGAAAAGCCATGACCATTACCAATGGCTACGATACAGCCGACAAGCCCAACATTCCCGGTGGCACGGACACAAAGTTTACCCTTGCCCATTTTGGAACCATAAACAAGGCCCGCAATCCGGAAGTACTATGGAAAGTTCTTTCCACCCTAACCAAGGAAAACAAAGCATTTGCCGACGATCTGGAAATCAAATTCATTGGACGCATCGATCAGGCTGTGCGCGACACTATAGAAAAGTACGAACTAACACCATATCTGAACAAAATCGACTTCCTCCCCCACCACGAAGTGCTTACCATGCAGCGGCAAAGCCAGGTGTTGCTGCTCTTAATAAACAACACCCACAATGCAGGCGGCATTCTTACGGGTAAATTCTTCGAATACCTTGCATCCGAGCGGCCTATCATTGGTATAGGCCCCGAAGAAGGCGATGTTGCTTCTATCCTGAATTCTGCGGAAGCCGGAAAGATGGTTGGTTTCGAAAATGCAGAAAAACTGCGTGATACCTTGCTTGCCTATTACGAACTTTATAAACAGGGAAAGCTCGCGATCAGTTCTTCCAACATTGCACCCTATTCCCGGTACGAACTAACGCGTAAATTGTCGGGTATTCTCAACGAAATCGCTAAAAAATAACCACCCCATCAACATTTCCACTACATGTTATTTCCTTTTTTTAATATAGTTCGTATCTTTCACCAGGATTGGCATTTGCAACTAACCTAATCATTAATATTTTACAAATCTTTTGCAATGAGCGAGCTATTAGAAAAAATTATACTTTGTATCGAAAACGGGAAAGTGAACAAAGATGCCCCTTATCCTCCCCAGATGAAAGGCCAGGATGGTGCCGATGAACTTACCAAACAAGCATTGGAAGCCGGAATTAAGCCCGACACTATTCTAAAAGAAGCATTGGTAGTTGGGATGGACAAAGTAGGCCAGAAATTCTCTGAAAAGAAAATCTTCATTCCCCAGATGCTTATGGCTGCAAAGGCAATGAATGCTGCCATTGAACATTTAAAGCCATACTTCAACAGTGGCGAAGTAAAGCGCAAAGGCAAAATCATTATTGCTACCGTGCAGGGCGATTTGCATGATATTGGCAAAAACCTTGTAAAGATGGCCATTGAAGGCTCCGGTTGGGAGGTAATCGACCTCGGTGTAGACGTAAAAACCGAAAAGATTATTGAAGTGCTGAACCAGAACCCCGATGCACTTGTGGGACTCTCAGCTCTGCTCACCACCACCATGCAAAGCATGGAAAACACGGTGACTGCATTAAAACAAAAATACCCACAAAACAGGATACTCATTGGAGGCGCTCCTGTAACTGACGATTTCAGACAAAAGATCGGTGCCGACTTCTACGCTCCCGATCCACAGGGTGCTGTAAAATATCTCAACGAAGTAGCTGTTGCCTAAACCCTAGAAGACATGAAAATAGCAGAACGCATACAAAAAGGTGAACTCCTGGTTTCCGACGGTGCCTGGGGTACATTCCTCCAGAAAAAAGGGATGGGCGGCGGCGAATGCCCCGAACTCTGGAATATCGAACATCCCGACGATGTGTTGGACATTGCCCAAAGCTACATCCAGGCTGGTGCAAACATGATAGAAACAAACAGTTTCGGCGGAAACCGCTATAAACTGGCGCATTTTGGGCTCGAACACAAAGTTGCCGAGCTGAATAAAGCCGCAGCAGCCATCTCGCGCAAAGCTGCCGGACCCAATAGATACGTGCTGGGTTCTATTGGCCCTACAGGTAAAATACTCATGATGGGCGAAGTAACCGAAGAAGATCTTTACAATGCGTTCAAAGAACAGGCTGTTGCGCTTGCCGAAGGAGGTGCCGATGCACTGGTAATCGAAACCATGTCGGATATCGACGAGGCCAAAGCAGCAGTACGAGCATGTGCCGAAAATACATCCTGCGAAATCATCTGCACTATGACCTTTGAGAAATCTACCGATACGGAATACCACACCATGATGGGTGTTACACCCACACAAATGGTTGAAGAACTGGTGCCACTCGGCGCATCCATTATTGGCGCAAACTGTGGCAACGGAATAGAAGGAATGATCCAGATTGTAAAAGAAATCCGCTCGGTAAACAAGGATATTCCTGTGCTGGTGCACGCCAATGCCGGGCTACCCATTTACCAGGACGGAAAAACCGTATTCCCTGAATCGCCAGACCAAATGGCAGGGTTTGTTGATGGACTTATAGCTGCCGGAGCCAACATCATAGGCGGATGTTGCGGCACCACACCCGACCATATCTGCGAAATTGCCAAAGTGGTAAAAAGTAAGAAATAATGCCTCTCACAATCAAAGACTTTATAAAAAGTCCCCTCCTAGGAGGGGGTTGGGGGTGGGTTAATTTGTATCGTACTAATTATCAACATACCCCTGCCCCTCTCAAGAGGGGATTTGGGCCAATTCCTGACTTTTAAGACAATCTCAGAGGTACATTCTAAATTAAAGCAATACGCTAGGTGGCAGCTGCGCCACTACGACCATTTTTAAAGTAAACTCTTCATTATGCCCAGCTTCGAGGCCTTCACTCCCATTGCAGTTCCCACCTCTGAAATTAAGGTCGAAGAAAAGCAAATTCTTCGATTACTGGGCTATGAATCGGACCACATCGAACCCTTTATCTCCGAAACCATACAGCGCAGGATTGCAGCATCGAAAGGAATGATTGCAGCCCGGGGTGGTTTTATCATCCGGCCTGTATCCAACATTTCTCCTGCCAAAGAACTGCTTATGGTTGATAATGAAATGTTTCATATAGGAAAGATTGTAGCATCGCATCTGAAAAGAGCCGAATTCGTTGCACTTTTCGCTGTAACCATAGGCAAAGACCTCGAAAATCATTCTGAAGAACTATTCTCGCAAGGCGAAATGCTCGACGGGTATGTGGTTAACCTGATTGCCTCGGAGGCAGCCGAATCGGCCGCTGCATTTATACATCATCATATCAGTGAACTGGCGCAAGCAAAGCATTTGCATGTTACCAACCGCTACAGTCCCGGATATTGCAACTGGAATGTGGCAGAACAATTCAAACTCTTCCACTTTTTTCCCGAAAGCTTTACGGATATTTCGCTCACCGAGTCGGCGCTGATGAATCCGGTAAAATCAGTAAGCGGTATAATTGGCATTGGCGAACACGTTAGGTTTAATCAATACAAATGCGCAATTTGTAACGACAAGCAATGCATTTACCGGCAAAAAGCACGTTAATTACTAGCTGCCAAGTGTTGCGATTGTAAAAACATTTCCCTCTTTATTATAGCTTGCTTATCCGGATTGGAAAGAAGCCCCTCAGATACGAGCCGATTAAACCAGCTGGAAAAAATGGCAGCTCCTTTCGTGTTTAAATGACCAAAATCGCCGTAATCGGCATTGGTTAGAGGGAAATTGGCAAAATCGAGAAATTCCACATCAGAGAATTGAGAAGAAAGAACTTCCCGAAATAACGCTTCATTCCTATAGGTGCTATACATAGCGTGTAAAGGAGCCCTCACCAAAACCACCTTAATATTTCTACTTTTCAGATAATTAATCAGTTTCCTGGTATATTCAATGTTGACCGGCGACAACTCATTCTTTTCAACAGGTCTCTTATTCAATGCGAGATCGCGAAGGAGTGAATCAATCCTGTTGATATCCGCAGTTGAGTATCCTCCAATATCATGATGTACATAGTTTAATCCTTTTGAAAGAACCTTAAAATTATTCTTTAATATAGCACCAAGACACTCTCTAAAACATTCGGGATTATTCTTTTTCAATATATTGTATGCTTCGTTGTCCATGAACAAACCATATTTAGGGAAGAAATTCAACATGGCATTTTCGCTCCAAATCCAATCGTTCATTACTTTATCAATCTGATCATTGGAAAATTCCAATAAAACAGTTTTTATTCCGGGATTCTGTTCAATTATTTTCCTGGTTTTAAAATAGGTATAGAAATAAGGTTCTCCTGCACATCCCAGGTTTAAAAGGCCATCAACCAGACCATCATTAAATGCATACTCCGTATGAGAATTCCCAACAATAAGCATATTCTTACTATCATCAAACTTAAAGCGTGAATGGTATTTTACCAGATAAATAGTAGACAACAACAACAGTACCAATACTAAACTGAATAATAATACTTTAGAAACAAATTTCTTCATACCCTAAAATTGAAAATAAATAAATTGTTGTTCTCTTCCGCCAAACCAGATGATGATAAAAACAATAGAGTAATACATGGCATACCTTAAAGCAGGAGTCCATGTAAAGCCGAGTTTAGCAATGGCATATTGCTGTTCTCTACCTTTCCATTCAACAAGAACAAAGACCCCTATCAGAATGATAGTAATTAGCGCATTCCCCATTCTTTCGAAATAAGGAATGGTAAACAAGGAGGATGAGAATATTTCAGCAATAATATCAAAAGCTTGACTGAGGCTATCGGCACGAAAAAATATCCAGGCAAATGCCGCCAGGCAAAATGTGAGGCATATGCTAAAGAATTCTCTAAGCGTTGGCAAGGTTTTCCCCTGGGCTACAATCTCAAGGTTGTTTCTATTCAAATTGCTTAACATTAAAGGCAAAAAGTAAATAGCATTCAAAGCCCCCCACGCTATAAAGGTCCAATTGGCACCATGCCAGAAGCCACTTACAAGAAAAATGATAAATGTATTCCTTACCTTCATCCACATGCCTCCACGGCTACCCCCAAGCGGGATGTAAAGATAATCTCTAAACCACGAGGATAATGAAATGTGCCACCGACGCCAAAATTCCGCAATATCTCTCGAAAAATAGGGAAATGCAAAATTCCGCAGCAGTTCAATTCCAAAGAGGCGTGCAGTGCCTAACGCAATATCAGAATATCCCGAAAAATCGCAATATATTTGAAATGTAAAGAATATTGTGCCTAAAAGCAATGTGCTGCCGGGATATGCAGAAGGATCATTAAAAAACATATTCACATAATAAGCGCAGTTGTCGGCAATCACAATTTTCTTGAAAAGTCCCCATAATATCTGACGCAAGCCATCAACCGATTTCGCGTAATCAAACGTGCGCGGCTTTTTTATTTGCGGCAATAAATGAGTGGCGCGCTCTATAGGGCCTGCCACCAATAAGGGGAAGAAACAAACAAAACCAGTATAAACAACAAAATCCTTTTCGGCAGGTATTCGCTCATTGTAAACATCTATAATGTAAGAAAGCCCATGGAATGTGTAAAACGAAATGCCCACAGGGATTATAACATGTAAGGTTACAAAACCGGCTTTAATACCAAACAGGGAAAGCGCTTGCGCAAATGAATCGGCAAAAAAGTTATAATATTTAAATACGCCGAGAAAACCTAAGTTAATTCCAATGCTTAAGAATAACCAAAATAGTTTTCTTTTTCGATTACTCACTCTTTCTATCTGAAGTGCAGAAAAATAATCGAGAAGAGTGGAGAAAATGAGTAAAAACAAAAACCGATAATCCCAGCAGGCATAGAAGAAATAGCTGGCAGCGACCAGTAAAATATTCTGCGCCTTCAAATTCTTATGGGCTACAAACCAATAAAGAATAAAAACAATGGGAAGAAATATTCCAAACTCTAAAGAATTGAATAACATGCTGGTTAGTATTTATTATAATTGGCCTAAACCCTAAATGATAGAGTATAAAACTTATAGTGATGACCAAAAATATAAACAACCCAACAATACGCAAAAATAAATTGATTTACAGTCGAAAATATTTGATTACACGTTAACAATATGTTATGAAGGTTAACCAGGCTATACACAAGGTTAGTTTGAATCCGCAACTACGACTGGCCGGATTGCACACTCCGTGCTAACAGGCGTGCAATAAAGGTTAACCTACAGAAACGTAAATATCCACCTCTGCACCTTCGGTCCGATAAGACTTTTCGCTATACACCTCGAAATCGGCCGTATATTTCCGCGCTAAATCGGTATTCCATATCGTATACCATGCCTCGCCTACCATTTTCTGCATATCATTTCCCTTAGCAATGAATTTCGCATATTCCGCGCCCTGAATACGCTTGCCGGTAAGCCCCTCGGGTATTTCATCCAGTCTTTCAACTTTACACCCAATAATAGCTGTATATGGCTTTGTAAAATCCTTCTCGTAATCGGTGTAAATGCAATAGATGGAGTGGTCGACTTTATTTGGGATTTTATCCGCGATCTTTTCCGTCATAAACCGGGCCCAAAGATTACCAAGGTCTTTAGCAGACTGACCATTTTCATTGGTTGTGCGAACGGCAATACCAATAACATCGAATGGAGGGATGATTGTAGTATTCATGCTTTACATTTTAAAGTTTATACAAACATAAATTGCGAAAGTGACAGCCTTATGTCAGGAGCTTTCTTCAATAAACAAAAATTTACCAAACGTGGTTGCTTTTCTATCTATCGAACTTATATTCGAGGGAACAATCCTTAATCATCCGCCCCTGGCTGGCGCGGATTTGTAATCCGTGCCTCCACCAACCAACTCATTCTCTCTATACAGTAACTTTTACTTTATATTGCTACGCAATTGTCGTTCGGAACTTAGCCGCAGGCGATCTCATGACCAAAGGGAATAAACCACGGAAAGGAAAAGCACGGATTACAAATCCGCGCTAGCCTCAGAGTACCCTTTGGTTGCAATCAACAATCATAAATGGTTACTACCAACAATCGCTGTTGAGCATAACCAACAACATCTGTTGGTTACTACCAATAGATGTTATTGGTAGTAGATAACATCAATTGTTCGCTATCTTGATACCGTAAATTACCTAATTATAATTCTTCAGCAAATGCTCCACAATCAATTCAGCTGCTTTGCCATTGCCGAATGCTTCTTTCTGCGGGGCAAAGTCGTTCACATTTATTTTTTCGAGGATTTTTTCGCGGTTGGTGCTTACGATGAAATTCCAGTTGCCTTCGAGCGTTTCAATCCATTCGGTTTCTTCGCGGAGGGTAATACAGGGCTTTTGCATAAAGTAGGCTTCCTTCTGAAGGCCGCCACTATCAGTTAAAACCTTACAGCTGTTAGCCAACAGGGTAATCATTTCGAGGTAACCTACGGGGCTTATCACCTTCACATTCGAACGGTAGGAGATCTCGTCCATTACCTTCAATGTACGCGGATGGAGGGGAATAATTACAGGCAAATCGAGCTCGGAGAATGCCAGGAAGATCGATTGCAGGTTCCGAATATTATCGGTGTTCTCCTGCCGGTGAACAGTTGCCAGATAGTACTGGCCAGGTTGTGCGTCCACAATGTCGGATAACTTGTGCTTTTTGCGGGCTATTTCTTTATAATACAAAATAGAATCGAACATTACATCGCCTGAAAATACGGAACGGTGTGCCAAGCCTTCCTTTTCCAATAGCTCCATGGCATTTTGCGTAGGTGCAAAAAGGCAATCGGAAATATGATCGGTAGCAATACGATTTATTTCCTCGGGCATAGCACGATTAAAGCTTCGCAACCCTGCTTCTACATGAACAATAGGAATATGTAATTTTGAAGCAGCCAGCGCGCCGGCAATGGTTGAATTGGTATCGCCGTAAACAACCACACAGTCGGGCTTGTGCTGAAGCAATACTTCCTCAATCCCTTCGAGCATTTTAGCGGTTTGTTTGGCATGCGAGCCCGAACCCACTTCCAGGTTAATATCCGGTTGGGGAATATTCAACTCCTTAAAAAAAACATCGGACATACTCGGATCGTAGTGTTGGCCGGTATGTACAATTATTTCGCTGATTTCGTCGACGTTTTTAATTACCCTGCTTAATGTTGCTGCTTTAATAAACTGAGGCCTTGCCCCAACAATAGTTACAATCTTCATATTGTTTGAATAGCGTTCTAGTATCTTATTAACCACCGGTAGCGTCGGGCATTATCACCCAGTTTAAGAGCAATATTTATTTCGTGCGACCCCAACGAATAGCGTTGTATATTGCTCAACGTGTAATCGAAAGCATACGAAAAATAGAGTTTACTTATCCTCGCTCCCACCATTAATCCTACGGCACTACCTGTTCGGTAATTTGCCCCGATATAATAATCCTTGTTATAGTATAGCCGCATTTGAAGATCGGCCTGAAAACCCATCTTTTCGGTGCCTTTAATTAAAAAGGATGGTTCGTACGAAAATACATCTTCCTGATTAAACCGCCAACCGGCCATAAGAAAATAATGACGAAACATCCGATAATCGAGTGGACTTCCGCCAATCTTTACACGAGTCTGGAAAATATTGGCAACAGAAGCCCCAAAATAGGAATGGTC
>DATALJ010000037.1:0-10253 GCA_036261135.1 Bacteroidales bacterium | reverse complement strand
ATCGCGGAACATAAGCCAACCCGTAAATATGAGAAAGAAAATTACAAATGGAATTGCATTATACAATAGTAATTTACGGGATTTATTCACAACCCCTTCATCATCAATATTATTTACAAAATAGAGCAAAGCCAATACCCTGGATAAGAAGAAAACAGTAAGCCCTAATGTAAGATTATGCACATTCAAAGCCGCTTCCAGGCCATGATAAGGAGTATCCCACTTCGAAAAATTGTAGGCATTCACTGAAAAATTCGAACCTGTAAAAAAGGTACCAATGGCAACTCCAATGAGGAAAGGCCCCAGCGCACCATTTATAAAAAGGAACATTTCATAAGCCTTTTGACCCAGGAAATTCTTCGGTTTGCTTCGATACTGGTACGACACCGCCTGAATAACAAAGCAAAACAGAATAAGCATCCATACCCAATAAGCTCCTCCAAAGCTTGTGGAATAGAACAATGGGAAAGAGGCAAAGAATGCGCCCCCAAATGTTACCAAAGTTGTAAAGGTGAACTCCCACTTTCGTCCCAGGGAGTTTATAATTAGCTTTTGTTCTCCCTTATCTTTATCAAAGCTAAAAATGAAGGTTTGTCCACCTTGTACAAAAAACAGGAAAGCAAGAATTCCCCCTAGGAGTGAGATAATAATCCACCAATATTCCTGCAATGTAGCGTGAGATAGCGATCCAATCATATCAATGTCCTCCTTCTTCGTTAGCTCCAAGTTTAATCTGCCTTACCATAATAGATATTTCGGCAATAAGCAATGCTGTGAACACCGCAAAGAAAAGCCAGAACGTAATTTGCACAGCGCTGGCATCGATGTGCGATACGGCAGCGGCTGTAGGCATATAGTCCTGTATTACCCAAGGTTGACGACCTACCTCGGCTACCACCCATCCTGCCTGTCCTGCAATATAAGGCAATGGAATGGTAAATACCGCTAACCATAAGAATCTGCACATATTTTCGAGCGTTCCTCTAAATAGAAATAACAGCACCAGAGAGAACAACACGATAAAGTAAAACCCCAACCCTACCATTATTCTGAAGCTGTAGAATGTTATAGGCACGTTGGGAATAAGGCTTCCGGGACTATTAATAAAGCTGTACCCAAAATACCGAAAATATTCCTTTTGAAATTGAGGATCGGTAAGCTGAGCCCGAACTATTTCGGCGGTAGCATCGTCGCCCTTTTTGCGACTATCCTTATATGTAACCAGTACGTTGCGTGCTACTTTTCCGCGTTCAATTTTTTCTTCGGCAGAAAGCACGCTATTTTCAGGATTTCCTTCTATTAAATCCTTTATCCCCGGCACAAATTTATCAGGACTATGATGAGCCATTACCGATAGAAGATAAGGAACTTCGAACTTTGCAGAAACATTTGGCAGATAAGAATTGGAATCTTTACTACTTGTAACCACCCCAAATATGGCAAGTGGAGCTCCAGTAGATCCTTCATTCAGTGCTTCCATTGCTGCAAACTTCATAGGCTGGTTTTCGGCCACTGTACGCGCAGAGCTATCGCCCGTAAGCGCGGTAAAAACTGATGCAACAAGCCCAAATGTAGCAGCAATAAGCATACTGCGCTTTGCAAATAACATGTCTCTTTTCTTTATCACATACCAGGCACTTATACCGATTACAAAGATTGAAGCCTGCGTAAATCCTGAAGATATCGTATGTAAAAACTTATGCACGGCAGTTGGAGAGAGCAAAACATCCCAGAAATTAATCATTTCGTTCCTGGCCGTGTCGGGATTGAAGTGCATACCCACCGGATTCTGCATCCAGCCATTGGCAACAAGTATCCACAACGCTGAAAGGTTTGCCCCTACAGCAACCAACCATGTTGAAACAAGGTGAAACCTTGGACTAACCTTATTCCAGCCAAAGAACATAACAGCTATAAAGGTCGACTCCATGAAAAAAGCCATTATACCTTCGATTGCAAGTGGAGCACCAAAAATATCGCCTACAAACCAGGAATAATTTGACCAGTTTGTACCAAACTCAAATTCGAGAATAATTCCGGTAGCCACACCTATGGCAAAGTTAATGCCGAAGAGGGTCATCCAGAACTTGGTTAGCCGCTTCCATTCCGGATCCTTGGTTTTGTAATAGATCGTTTCCATAAACGCAATAATAAAGGAAAGCCCAAGCGTTAATGGAACAAAAAGCCAATGGTACATTGCCGTTAGAGCAAACTGTGCCCTGGACCAATTGACCAATGAGAGATCGATGTTTTCAATCATAGTATATGTTTATCTGGTTAGTTGATCTATCACGTATTCCGACTTTTCCTGGTCGGACTCGAATTTGGAACCGAGAAAATCCCTGAAGAAAAATAGCTTCAGAATAGCAAACATGACAAAAAGCTTAATAAGAATAATAAGCCACAGTTTTCTGCCAACTGTCATGCTTTTAAAACCTTCGTAGTAAAAATTAAAAATCCTTTTCACCTTCTATAGGGCTGTTTAATTCTAATACAAATTCAAAGGCATTTTTGTTTAATAAACCCTGTATTTTCCTCAATGAAGAGAAGAAAAATACCAGCTAAACAATAGATAAACCGGGCTATTGAAACAGTTCACACTTGAGAGATGTTCTGCATACTCAGTAGCCTGAATGCAAAATCCAAGATAAGAAAAAAAGAGGGAAATTATGCATCTTTGCGATGACGTACATTTTCAACCATTTTAAGCATTACAGGCCACAATTTCTCCTTCTTTACAATAAAATAAAGCAGGAGGATTAATGCAGCATTGTTAATTACTAGCTGAACAGGGGTACTTAGCTCTTTAACAAGATACATGGGTATAAGTACAATAAATGTTAACAGAAAATACCCAGCCATAGAGCGCAGGTTGTATGGTATGGGATAATATTTCTGGCCCAGAACAAAGCATATAATGGTCATTACTATATAACAAGCTAGACGTGCGTAAGCGGAAGCGTAATAGCCATAACGTGTAACAAAGATATAATTGATTATTATGGTTATAAGAGATCCTAAAACAATGATATAAGCGCCATACATGGTTTTCCCCGATAGTTTGTACCAGATAGAGAGATTCACATAAATACCCACAAATAAATTGGCAAACAGCACAATAGGAACAATGCCAAGCCCCGACCAATAATCGCTTCCAATAAAATACCGGATAATATTCAGATTGGCTAAGGTACCAACCAGGATAACCAGACAGAGCAACAAGAAATACTTCATGATATCGGCAAAAATCTGTCGCGAATCCTTTTCCTTCTCATACGTAAAGAAAAATGGCTCTGCAGCAAACCGGAAAGTTTGAATGAACACCACCAGAATGACTGCAATCTTTAGATTTGCAAAGTAAATCCCCAACTGTTCCATGGCATTAACACCTTCGGGAAGCATGAACTTAAGGAATTGCCGGTCAATTGCGTCGTTTACTCCTCCTGCCAATCCAGCAATAAGCAATGGAAGCGCATACACCAACATCTTCTTCCACAACGCAAAGTCAAATCCTGTCTTTATTGAAAAGTCTTTTAACAAAAGTAGCATGGTAGCTATGCTCGATAAAATATTTGCTATAAAAATGTAGCCAACACCCATATCCGGCGAATAAATAACCGATGGCAAATGCACAATATGCTTATCAATTGCAGGGAATACGATCAGGAACAATACGGTAAGCAACACATTCAACCCTACACTGAATAATTTGACGGTAGCGAATTTCATGGCCTTGTTTTCGCGGCGCAACTTCACAAAAGGGATGGCGCAGATAGCATCGACGCCAATAATTACACCAAACCACCAGATATACTCCGGATGTGCTGGATACTCCAGGTAATTGGCCACAGGCTGCGCATAAACAATGGTTGCTAAAATAAACAAAAGGGACGATCCTATTAACGAAAGCAACGATGTGCTATACACCTTGTCGGCGTTATCGTTCGATTTACTAAACCAAAAATATGCTGTTTCCATGCCGTATGTAAGCATGATGTTGAGCATAACCACCAAGCCGTAAAGATCCCCAACCACCCCGTATTCCGCAGGTTTAAACAAATAGGTGTACAAAGGCACCATAAAATAAGTAAGAAACTTAGGAATGATGCTACTTAAACCATAAATAACGGTTTGTCCTGCCAGCTTTTTAATTGGGTTCAATGATATTGCATTTAAAAATTCGCGGGCAAAATTAGTGCTTTTATCTTGTCCCGAAAAGGAAAATAATTCTAATCGCATAAAACAAATTTTGGGTTACAGCACAATTCTGGCCATAACCCAAACAAACATCGTATAAAACCTACTACTTACTTTTCATTTTATTTATATCGTCGAGATACTTGCGCGAAAGCTTTTCTTCCCGGTCGAGGGCTCGCTTACGGAATGTCTCAAATTCATCCTTTAGATCCTGTAAATCTTTTTTGGTTTGATTGGTTACCGATTGGCTTCTCCTAAAAAGAAAGACAAAAACGGCCAGGCAAACTCCCAGAGCCAGAACAATGGTCCACATTACGCTATTATACGTGCTCTTGCTCAATAATATCCCCAGCAAACGCAGGCTGTCCCTTTCCTTAACTGCACCGGTAAGCTTGTCATCCATTGAAGCATATTCCTTTTTTATTGAATCTACCTCGGATTGTTTGGCTGCAATTGTACTATTGGACTGACGTAAATCACGCTTTAAGTATTTTACCGAATCTAAAACATGGGCCTTTAAAGCGTATAGCCATCCTTCCTTTACCACTTTATAATCCTCGTAACGGCTTGATTTCTCTATTACATATTGAAACTGGCCCTCAACGGTACCTTTTTCCAACGAGAGTTTATCATTGTTTTCCTGCGCAAACGAAAGCATACAGGAAGAAAGCAATACAATTAATACAGATAGTTTGATCCTCATCATGTCTTTTAAGGTTTTTTGTTAAAACGAATATACCCTATATCCATTAATCCCCCATTAAATATACAAAAAAAACGACGAGGCTTTAAAAATATTGCCTTATAAATAATTACAACGGGTATTTTATACTTATTCTGCTTTATCGAGACTAACAGAAACAATAAAAGCTGCCTGAAATACATCCGGCAGCTTTTCATTGACATTACACTACTACTATTACTACTACTAAAACATTGATTCTTTACTATCGCTTTCAATTTCACGTTTTCTGTCCATTTTCTTAATCTCTTTTCCTTTATTGAAAGAATATGAGAACTTAACCGTAACAAGCGGCTGAACATCAACAGTAATATCTTGTTCCTGTCGTAAGTTGGCAGCTTCGGTAACTGAATTCTCAATTGAGAACTTCTTGGTAAAAGGATTTATAGTGGTGATGCTGATTTTGCCATTATTGTTTTTGAAAATATTACGCTCAAGGCCGAACACGTAAATAGCATCGCGTTTAATTACCCGCTGAGCGCTTATGTACGGACTGTTATACTGGAAGTATGAGAAGAACAGCAATTTATCGGTAATATTCGTAATGAGTGTTAGGTTTGAACGCCAGGATACCTTACTGGCTTCACGTATGTTGTACAAATCAACACTATTAAGCGTTTTCGAAAATACCGCGAAGTAAGGGTTAAGCTGAATCTTGTTCGTAATCTTAACCGATCCCGAGAAATTTAACCCATATTCATTGCCATTGCCGATATTCTCGTTGAAGTTCTCAGTTATACCATCCTGGTTGATAAACTTAATTTGCTGAACATTATCACTGAACCGGCTATAATAAATACCAGGAGTTATAAAGCTTTTGCCAAGCTGCATGCTCATGTTCATCTCAATTTTATGGGTATACGAAGGTCCAAGGTTGGGATTGCCCCTGAATATTGTAACTGAATCAATATAGTTCACGAACGGATTCAGATCATTGGCTCCCGGTCGTTGAATTGATTTACGATAGCTGATTTTCAAGGTATTTGTTTTAGATAATTTCTGCTGAAGAGAAATATTGGGCAACAGACAATCGTAATCGGTTTTTGTACTTTTATTCATCTCAATGAACGACATTTCGTATCGTAAGCCTGCCTGCCAGTTAACACTCTTCACTGCTCCCGATGCACTCAGATAAAACGCGCTGCGGGTTTCGTCGAACTTGAATTTTTCGGAACCAGCATCCGATCCCTTCAGAAAGGAATTGTTAAGCGCCTGGATGTAGCCATTGTAACCAGCGTACAACTTCAATTTATCGCCAACTGGCTGGGTATAGTCAACCTTAATTCCCCATGCATCCTTATCCGCAATACTTTTTTCCGATCGAAAGATGCTATTTCCAAGATGGGTAGCTCTGTCCGAAAGGAAGTATTGAGAATTATACGCACTATAAGATGTACCGGTATAGGTACTGTAATTTACATCAATGGTAAGTTCCTGTGAGGGTTTCGAAAAATTTTTCTTATAGAATACCGAATAGTACTGCGATTTGTTTAAATCTTTATCCAACAAGTCAGTTGAATCATAGCTTACAAAGCTTCCATTCTGGGTTAAATCATTGGCAGAGTATGTTCTCATTCTTCCACCAGTTTCAGGACGCATATTGGCATAAAAACTAAGCGTGTTGTTTTTGTCAATGAAATAATCAAAGCCATAATTAATACCCACATACGTCCATTCTCCAGTTCCATTACCATTTTGAGCATACATACTTGTGGAATTTCCTGCAACCGACTTTCTTGACAGTGTGCTGTTCAAGTCAAACTTTTCAGCATGAAGGCTCGCAGACCCGAATAACCGAATGGGGCCAACGCCGGCTTCGAAATTTGCCGATGAATTGGAAAAACGGTTCCCGAGCGGTATTTCAGCCTCGATACGTCCAGAATATCCCAGACGAGCGGTTTTCTTCAGAAGAATATTGATTACGCCATCAATGGATGCATCGTATTTGGATGAAGGGTTGGTCATAACCTCAACTTTATCTATCGACGAGGGATCGAGCTGTGCAAGGTACTCTTTGTCCCGTTGTATGCCATCTACAAGAATCATAACATTTGAACTCCCTTCCAGCGTTAGGTTATTCTGAAAATCAACCTGAACAGCCGGTACCTGTCTTAATAATTCCAAACCTGAATGAGCCACAGCCGCTGCCTTAGGTGTTACGGCATATACCAGTTTATCCACTTCGGCGGTTCCTTTGAGACGCTCACCTTCAACGGTTACTTCTTTAATTGATTTCACATCTTCTTCGAGGTTAATGTTTCCTGCAACAAACTCAGTTTGTGTATCCGACAGACTAATGTTATTGCGAACTATTGGTTTATAGCCTAAATACGATGCTTTTAAGTAATACTTACCATTAGATAGTCCGTCTATACGAAATGCTCCGGTATTATCCGTTATTACACCCTTCACCAGTGTGCTGTCGGGCAAATTATATATTGCAACAGTAGCAAATTCGATGGGCTCATTAGTATTCACTGCTAAAAGTTTTCCGGAAACTTTTCCTGACTTTTGAGCATTGGCCGAAAACAGGAAAAGCAAAGAGAATAATAACGCAATTACTGAAGTCCTTAAAATATGGCTATTAGCGAACGATGCCGGATAAGAAGCGGCATGTGCTTGTTGATTTTGGATTGTGCGTGTAGAATTTAAGGTGTACATATGTTTGGTTTAATTTATTATTTAAATTTTCACCAAACCAAACTATAATTGTGCCAAATTTTATAAAATATTAATTTTCAATATCTTGTATTCAAAACATTCACGCTTGATTATAAAAGCTTTGTACCAATAGAGAACATAAAGTGTCCGAAATCGAACACCTATTTTATTTTCATCAGAGCACATTCAAAAGCATTGATTTTGTCCCTCAAATCGGCTATAATCTTCCGGTGTTCTTCAATTGCCTGAACAGAACGTTCCTTCTCAGTTCCTAGTTTTTCGCTGGTACGTCTTACGCCTGTTACCAGTTCATTTATTTCGTTCAACGAACTGAGGATAACATTGGAAATGTTAACAATCTCTTTTGAAATTACCCTGAACCCGGCTCCGGACTTTCCTGCTGCATGAGCCTCAATGGATGCATTAATGCCCAAAATCTTAATTTGGTCCGAAATTTCCTTAATAAAGCTGAGGATTTGATCGGTGCGGTTCATTCTTCGCTGCGAAATATCTATTCTTTCAAATAATGCATCTGTTAATTCAACCATAATATCAACCTGTTCGGCCATTTTTTCAACCTGCCGGTTAAAGGAAACAATAAACTCCGCCATTTCTTCACCGGTTTTAATGCGCTTATGAACATCCGAATCGATGGTAACAAGGCCCGTTACCTGGTTTTCTTCATTTAAGAGAGGGATGAGTGATGTGTGCGTCCAAATTTCGCGTCCACTGCGGGTTACATTTAAAGCTTCGTAGGTAACAGGCTGTTTTTCGGTATAGCAGAATTTCAATCTTTCATGAATTTTCGGATTGAAGCTGGTTTTACGAATATTATTCCCCAGTTTAGCTGTAAATTCTTCAAAAGAATATTCATACAACTTCTCAAATGCTTCATTTACCCAGGTTATATTCCCTTCTGCATCCATAAGCATTACTGCATTTTCTGTTTGGATGGTAACCTGCGCCATATCCTCCAAATATCTGTTTTTTTGTTGAAGGTCCTCTATTGCTTCATTATATACTTCCTGAATTTTTTGTTGGTTTTGTTCGAATTCAGACTTTTCCTTTCTATTTTGTCGGGTAAGTGATCGTACTTTCAGATAAAGAAATAGGTTACCCACTCCTAAAAGGGTAATTAAAAGATATAGCTGGCCCATAAAAAACTATTTTTAAAGCAAAGGTATACATTAGTTGTGGGTGTAATGTTACAAAAATGATTATTTAAATATCAACACCCCATATAATGTACTCCATGTATAAAAAAATAACGGGAATGAATAAAAATTCATTCCCGTTATGTCTCAGAAAAATGATCTGATTATTTGCTCAACCTAATATCAACACCTACACCAACAATAAAAGTATCCTTCATATAAGTCTCCAGGGCAATTTCATTAGGATTGGCTTTCGAAAAAGCAGCATGTTTTTTGCCTTTTTCGTATTTGGACCACGAAAGACCAAGATTAACATCGAATTTGGGAGAGATGCTGTACTTACCACCTAGGCAATACGTGTGAGAACTAATACTGTAATTCATATCCGACTGGAAAGTTTGCTTTACATCTTGTTTGCCAAACATATATCCCGTACTTACAAGTAATTTACTGGTAAGCTGATATTCAGCACCCAAGGCCCAATCGATAAAATTACCATCAATAACCTCATCGTTCTTCACATATTCCAGTTGACCATCTTTAAGCAACTTCTTGCCATATTCAACCGATTTATCGAAGTAATAATAAAGGCTACTTGAAACACTTAGTTTATCGAGCATTTTGTAAGAAACACCCACGCTTAAAAGTGCAGGCATATCGGCAGGAATTTTGGCACCATCGGGGAACATAGTAACTGGTGTAGTTCCATTAAAACCAGAAATTACATCTTTTGAAGTTTTATTTGTTACTTCCATTTTAGTGGCAAATTCATATTTTAGACCAACATTTAATTTGCTTTCCATTAATGAAAGGTTTACGCCAACAATTGGGCAAATACCACTGCCTGTTTGTTCAACGTCTGCTTCCTGATCAGCAGTTAAAACTGCCGCTCCCGGAACTTGTGAAGTTATTTGATTTGCCGAATTGGCATACCCTGTTGCAGCTCCAGCAAAACTTGCCTGCCCTAGAGCAAGAGTTGCTGAGCCAGCATTTTGAAGACCTAAACTAGTCAGCCCATTTCTAATTGCCGTAATTTGGCCTTGAAGTGTTGGGTTTCCCGCAGTTTGTGCAATTGCCTGATCAAATGTTATTTCACTACTACCTAGAGCTGTGGCAATGTTTCCAACATTGGTAGCATAGCCATTAAGTGTAGTAGCTCCAGCATTTAATGTTGCAGCAAGATTAGTCATAAAAACAGACGGAGCATAGCTTCCTGTTGCTGTGACCAGATTAATATCTTTCAAATGTCCTTCGTACATATTTTTAGCAGCGACATAGCGAACCCCACCATAAACAGAAATATTATCGTTTATTTTATACGCTACCCCAAATTGATAACCAAAATAAATGGAGGAACCCTTAAAATAAGCATTTAAACTATACCCAGTAGCACCAGCTGATTGAAAAGTTTTAACCATATCAGCAAGAGGCAACTCAAAAGAAGGCAATCCATTTTTAAATTCAGCAGAACCACCTCCTCCAATCGGATTAAATCCAAA
>DATALJ010000036.1:0-30960 GCA_036261135.1 Bacteroidales bacterium | reverse complement strand
GCTGCAACTTCAAATGCGCACCGCGTCCTGGTAGAGGCCTTCTCAAACAACAGAACAATATTTTTCCCGGCTAAATATTGGGTTTCAGTACCCGATTTCTTAGCAATCTTCAAATCCCTCGACAAATCCAGCAGATAATGGATTTCTTCGGGAGTAAAATCAAGAAGTTTCAAAAAACTTCTGTTACTTAGATCGACTGACATATTGTGAGTTTTAAGTCATTAATTTATATAACAATTGAACAAATAAAAATGATTTTTTACCAAGTGTGAGGAATATATTATCTTTAAACTAAATTTGTTTTATGCGAGATATGATTGAATTAGTCATAAATTCTTCATCTAACAGCAAAACCTTACGGGGCTTGGCTTCGTAAGAATATTTAAAATACACGGTTATGAAAAAATATATTATACTATGCTTTCTTATCGTTCTTCCGGTTTCATTTTCGTGCAGTTCGTCCAGAGATGTTTCGGAAAGAAGGAGTTTAATGATGCCTAAAACTTCAGAAAATCCGCGTAATGCCAAAAAATACAAAGAAGTAGATTACTCTAAGCGCAATAAACAGCAAAAAAAGGCCAGAAAAAAAAGAAGGTCATATGGCTCCAAACACAGATGATACTACCCAAACTATTATTACTCAAAGGCTGCTTATACGTGAATATGAGCAGCCTTTATTTTTAAATGAATATGAAGGGTATTAAAAGTCGGGACAAGGCACAATGCGCGGTTTACGCTTTGTTGTTTTTGTATTGAAGGAATAAGAGAGCGATAGCTCATGTGCACCTCCTGTACGTGCTATTAAACGGGATATAGTGAAATCGTAACTGTAGCCAATGCTTAAAAAATCAAGCTTGTAGCCAACCAGAATGATGAGAGCATCCTGATTAGGAAATGGTTTAAACACCGGAATTCCCCGATACCAGAAACCAAGCACAAAAGGACTGCGATACCAATACATGCCCATATCCAATTGCTTGTATTTATCCTGATTTTTGAACAGAAAAGCAAGCTGAATGCTGGTATCATAAGGTCTGTAGAGCCGTCCTTTATTGATTAACTTAGTTCCTCCAAATATGGAGTATTTGAATGGAATGTAGCCTACGTCCTTTGAATTATTCTCTATAATATAAAACGACTGATTGGGGCGCAGGAAATGATCAAGACTAAATCCAACCCAGAATTTATCGGAATAAGCCAATAAGCTTGTTCCAAAGTCGAGCGCATGTATCTTGTCTATAGGTAGTGTTTCTCCTGTTGAAAGCGATGTGCCGGTTGGCGAAATCTGATCATGCCAGGTGAGCCTCGAGAAATCAATTGAACGTTCGAGATAGCTGAAATAAAGACCGGGAACACAATGCCAGTAATCATTAATCTTAAGGTTGTATGCATACTGCAATCCAATGATTAAGGAACTCAAATTACCTGATCCCGCCTCGTCTTTGAGAAGATAAACACCTATACCACTATTGAATGTATTGATGGCATGGTCGAGAGAAACAGTGTATGTATGATACGCTCCCGGCATACCAGGCCATTGCAAACGATAGTTCGAGCTAACCCTTGTTTCTCCTGAGAGACCGGCGAATGAAGGTGCCAAATACAACGGATTGGAATAGAATTGCGAAAACTGCGGATCCTGCGCACCAGCTACCTTCGATAAAATAAGGACGATTAGCAGTACAATGATTAACCGGAACGTTTTGATATCGTGCTTCCGTGTGCCAGCTTTTGTTATATGATTATTTATTTTGATCATTGACTTTCCTTTTAGTTAATACAAGAGGGTTACATCACCCGTTTTTACGAAACTCCTTCCGTTGTCGTATTTTCCTATAACCTTCCACATGTACACGTCTTGTTTAGCAGGTTTTCCTTTATAGGTACCATCCCAACCAATGTCGTTATTCCTGCTTTCAAAAACCATTTCGCCCCAACGGTTGTAAATCATGAGATGATATTCAAGCACATTGTCAAGTACCGCAGGAAGAAAGATTTTGTTCTCGGATAAGTTAGCAAACGGACTGAATACATTGGGATATTCCACCTTGCCGCTTGCTTCTACAACAACAGCGCTCTCTTTGGTGTATACATCCAAGCAATTGTTCTCCGTTCGCACCTTCAGTACGATGTTATAAATACCTTGTTGTGTGTATGTATGAACCGGACTAGGATCTTTAGATGTAGTGCCATCGCCAAAATCCCACAGGTATTCAGTGGCATTGTCCGACATATCAAAGAAATTCACCGGTTGATCATTCACATAGGTGAATTTTGGAGCAATATCGAAGAAAGCCTTTGGCAAAACGTATACTGTACTTTGCCGCGACTTGGTATCACTTCCTCCAGGTCCTGTAACCGTGAGTTTTACATTATATACTCCCGCCTCGTAGTAGGTATAGGTTGGATTGGGCTTATTGGAAACGCTACCATCGCCAAAATCCCACAAATAGGTATCCGAATAGGCTGAGTAGTTTTGGAAATGAACGGTTAAAGGCATGCATCCCGGATCAATCGGATTGAATTCAGCGATAGGCGGATGCGGAAGAATCTTAACCCGCCGTTCGGTGCTGTCGGCACAGAAGCTATTTTGCACCAATAGCCGTATGGTATAGTTTCCAGCCTGATGGAAGCTGTGTGTTCCGGGATTGGCAGATGTAGCAGTAATTCCATCGCCAAAATCCCATTGATACAACCAGCTTCCCGGGTTTGTTAAATTATTCAACGAAACTGATGTTTCAGGATACATTTGCGTTTCAGGCGTAACAGAAAAGTTAGCCTTAGGCGAAGGTCTCACCATTAAATGACTCCAGGAAGTATCCATACACCCAAAGAATGATGTACTAACCAGTTTGATATGGAAGACCGTATCTTTTGCTGTATTATTCGTGTAGGTATGGAATGCATTATAACTCCCTGTCCTACCCGTGCCATCACCAAAATCCCATTGATAGGAAAATCCGCCCGGAGTGGCAGAAAGCAACACATCCGACGGGGAACAAACCGTATCGGGAGCAACCGTGATAGGCACATCCGGATTAGGATATACCTGAACATAATCGTTTACAGTATGGGAGCAACCGTTCACATCCTTAGCCTTCAGCGAAACCTCATAGTATACAACGCTGGTTCCCTGATTGAGGAAGATGTGTGATGCATTCACCGTTGTACTGCTATCTCCATCGCCAAATGTCCAGAGGTAGGTTACTCCGTCTATCGATTGGTTTTGGAAACCAAAGACCACCGGACTACAGGATGGTTGTGCTTTCGAAACGAACCGAGCTTCAGGAGCCAGAACATTGATATTTACAGAATCTGTAGCCATACACCCATTGGAATCTGTGATTTTGTAGTGTGCCTTATATACACCCTTTCCAAAAGCCCTGAATGTTGTGTAAGGCATATTGGTGGGTGTTAGATTAATGGTACTACCCGTCCATTCATGATAAGTATAGAAACCCGAACCTCCTGTATTTTGAGGCGTTATCAGTAAAGAAACTCCTCCGCAAATGGTAGTATCGGCAACTGGAATATTGGTAACAGGCGGATGATGCACTGTAACTGTAACTGAATCGGAAGCCATATTGCCATTGATGTCTTTTACAGCTACTTTTAGTCTAAACACCCCTGGATGATTGGAATGGAAAACAGGATCGGCTATATCAATAGCTGAAAGACTTGTCACATCGCCAGACCAGTTTATGTCGTACATAGGCGTGCCGCCGTTTATCTGAGCCAACAATTGTACCGGGCTATTCACACACCATCCCGTGTCGGGTGCATTGATGGAAACGTTGATGATTTCCTGTTTTACCAAAATATCCTTGAACCGTTCAGGACCTCTACATCCATTGGCTGCTATCTCATACACAGATATGGTCTTATTACCAAGGGAAGGAAATTCAGCCAGCAGAATATTGTTCAATTGCAAAACAGACGTAACATCAGCCGGTAAGGTCCAATAATATGACGATCCGATGCGTGGCTGAACAGAATACACCACATTGGATTGATTCAACGCAACAATGGCGGGTCCCTGAATTTGTCCCGTAGTAGGAATCGCTAATATTTCTGCATCTACCCTCACCATGGGACTTTCACATCCCGTTAACTGGTTGTAAGAAGAGACCCAATACGTTCGCGACGAAGTCAGATAAGGGTAGTAATCCTTCCCTGTATGAACCACATGCTCTCCATCGAAGTTATCGTACCAAACATTGGTAGTTCCCAATGTACCAACGACACCTACAAAGCTTATGGTTTCTGCACCGCACGATGACTGATTTACATAAGCCGGCAAACCTGGTACAGGCAACACAATGGCTTTGATCTCCTTTCTACCGCTCTCACATCCCGTAGAATCGTTGTATGACGATATCCAATATGATCGTGTGGTATCTATGTTGGGTGTCAGGTACTGGTTGCCTTCTTCCAATAGGAACGGCCCAACAATGGAGTCGTACCACCGTATGGTATTGCCGTATAAACCTGAACTCGCATTCATCAGCAACCTTCCGCCACCGCAAATGGCCAAGTCCGAGCCCACAGGTAACTGAGGAATTTTATTGATCTCGACCACTACTTCACGCCTTTTGCTTTCGCATCCCGAGATACTGTCGTAACCAGACACATAAAAGGCTGTGGATTGATTTAGCCATGAGGTTTGATAGTCCAAGCTGTCCTTTAAAATTGTTGCTGTTGTAGAATCAGCATACCATCTGTTATGGGTTGCATTTATTGGGAGAAACGATTGAAGCAAAACACTTGTATCTCCACAATGAACGGATCCGGAGGCAATAGGAATACCCGGCACATTATCAATTACCGCATTCAAAGGAATACGTTCGCTTTCGCATTGGGATACCCCATTATATCCTGTTAAATAATATGTTTTCGAATTATTCAATACCGGAGTTGTGTAAACCTGACCTTCGTGGAGCATATTACCCATTACAGACGCATCGTACCATCGATTCACAACGGCGTTTGTATTAAGCGTAGTGTTTATGGTAAATGAAGTAGGTCCACAATGTTGCACGTCCGAAAATATGGGAAGAAGTGGCTTAGGACGAAATACAACCGTTACTGTATCGATATTTGAATTATCCACAGGACATGTTCCACTGGTAATCTTCCATTCTAGCTTATAGGTTCCTTCCTGGCCTGCAGGGATGCTAATTTGCGCCTTGGGATCGTTTGTACCAGCCGGAAACGAAATGGTTCCGGGACCCGAAATCTGCCGCCATGTTCCCCAGCCACTTGCAGGAGGGGTGGCATTTAAAATTGCCTCTAACCCGCATGTATCTTCATCCAAACCGGCACTGGCTGGCGAAGGAAGAAGCCCAAAGTCAATAATAACCGTGTCAGTTGAAACGCAAGCACCGTTTTGTATTCTCCAAACCAGGTCGTACCTTCCCTCATTTCCAGGATTTACAGACAGCACAATATTTGTAGAATTGTTGGATGGTGTAATCGCAGGCAGAACTCCATTGGGAGTATGAGATACCAACCATTGTGCAGTACCCCGCGATGGAGGATTAGCATTTATTGGATTTGAAACGGTAACATTACAGAAATACTGATCCGCTCCAGCATTTGCAGGTAAAGGAGATAAGTCAATGCCAATGTTTAACGTATCATCAGTAACAGGACACACGCCAAACCTCGACCTAATCGTCCATACATAAGTATTCAGTCCTTCAGAAAGGTTATTTACAGCCGAATTGTACTGTTGTACATTAACACTAGTACCATTGCCAGCCAGTTTCGTCCATAAACCAGTTGCTCCATTAGTTGGCAGATTACCTGGAAGATTCATTCCGAACACATCGCACAGACTCAAATCCGGGCCCACAGAGGCTGCAACGGATGCTAAGTCCAATAATACAGATGCAGTATCCGAAGTTTCAGGGCATGCGCCATAGCGGCTTCTTACCGTCCATACGAAACGGTTCTTCCCTTGTGTCAATCCGGAAACCAATGCGTGCGGATTATTGGAATCGGCTATGGTAGCTCCGCCTGCAATCACCGTCCATGTTCCTGTGCCGCTATTGTTCACAGGCAAAGCATTCAAACGCAACGACCGGGTATTGCACAAAGCCGTATCTCTGCCTGCAAAAGCCGAAGCCGGCTGTCGATCGCTGGTTATATTTACATTATCTGACGAACGGCAGGGGCCATTGGTCATTGTCCATGTAAAACGGTTTCGGCCCAGCTGCAGATTTGTAGTCCACGACCGCGGGTCGACCGGCGTCACAATTATTGCCGGGCTCGCAGTTGTCCATAGCCCTGTACCTATTACAGGCTGGTTCCCTTCGAGCCGGAACCTGTCGGAACAAATAGTGTGATCGGGACCTGCGTTCGGTCTGGGTTGTGGCATAGAAAATATTTCAAGGTCTATCCGCGAAGGTGCGCTCTCGCATTGACCAATGGCATCGGTTACATAAAAATGATAATTCCCAGCCACAGAATTATCGATACTTACAGGCGGAAGTAACGGGTTCAGCGTTGCTCCTGTATGAATAAGCGTGGTACGCAAAGAATCCGAATACCAGCGAATAACATCTCCGGCCTGCGGTACTGTAAGTTCAATGGCTGAATTCACACAATAATCTTCCTTAGCATTGGTTACTACTGGCGGAGTGGTAATAATCCGAACTAAAACAGGACGTGTAATAGGTGGATTATCTCCATTTACAATATCTACAGGTGAAACACCATCGAAAGGCTTATTATCGTAAGCATTACACACATTCCAGTTGCGTAATGTAATTTCAAAAATATCGCCAGCAACTGCTCCGGCAGGTGCGTAGATCGGGTATGCAGTTTGATTAGGAAAATCGGCATTTATGGGAACCTCGATGATTGGCCCGGCAAATGTACCAAGCGGGTTACCCATATTATCAGTCATCTGGTGCACTACACCATTGTTATCTACAATAGTTAAATTGGGAATACGATGCCCACTGGTTGTATTGGTGCCATAAATAAACTGTACCCAACGCGTAAGCCTATTTGGCTTGTCGGGTTCCATTAAAATATTACAGTTAAAGGTAGAATTATCGCGGAATTGAACGTATACATCCTCGCCTTCACAGAACAACGCTTCGGGAGGTTGGGTAGAAAGTACGCCTCCATTCTCATTATCGCGTGCCCACGAGCTGAATGATTGTTCCTGCCTTGAACTGCTGGAACAAATAACGCCATTGGCTATAATATATGCTTCGGCTGTGTAAGAACAATTACCGGCTGGCGGATAAGTATGGCTTTGGATCGTGGTAAAAACGGTATCGCCTAATGATGTGGGCGTAACAATGGTTTCGGCCCCGGTTCCGTCGTTCCATCGATATAGAATCTGAACCTTCGATGGATCCACAGGAGCCATGAACTTGTACACCACTTCCATTGAAAGCGTAACCGGAGCACACCGGCTATTGGTTATCTGGCCTGAATAATTGTCGGTTATTAACGAACAGGAAGGGTCAATCTGAGAATAGACAGTCTCCTCAACACTCCACAACAATAGCAAAAACGCTAACCCTCTCGTAAAGAAATCCTTTAAATACATAAACCCGGTATTAATCAACTCATCCCCACACTTATCCCCAAACCAAGTATAGTTTTAACTGGATCCACCGTGTGTACGAAGGCCATTAAAAAAGGTTATAACAAATTGATTATTAGTATTTTATATTTAGACAAGAATTTTCTATCTGAATTTGCAGTTTTAAAAATCAGCAAATCATGAAACCATAATTCATTTGAGATTTAGTTTAGATAAAGTCAGATTGGAAGAATGTGGGGGGTGGTGATTTTGGTCACCTTACTAATAAAATATTTAAATTCAGAAAAATACCCCTTTTCACCCACTAACGAGGATGTTCAATGATGCTGGTGCTGGTTTGTAATCAGTGCCTTTCTAACAGGCATTTGCAATGACATTTGCGCCACAGAAAAGGTATAATAAAGCATCAGAATGCTAAACTACCGGGCTTTGTTGTTCATAATAAATCACAGCCAGCCTACCGCAGAAGCATAGTGAATAGCTTCAGCCGTATTGCTCACATTCAGCTTCTCGATAATCCGTTGGCGGTGGGTATTTACAGTATTTACACTTATATACAGTTTGTCAGCTATTTGTTTACTGGCCAAACCAACAGCAATGAGTTGTAAAACCTCCTGCTCTCTGGTAGAAAGCTTATTCTCCTCTTTACTAACGGCATTTACAGGCAATTCAAACAGCTCACCTGTTTTAAAGTTCATTAACCGGCAGCGGGAGGGCGAACTCACGTCGGTGTCCGGACTAATATCGAGAATACTCAAATCGAGCCAATACCGGCCACGCTTATCTTCCTGCAAACATAAATGTTGTTCAATAACGCGTATATATTCGTTCTGAGCATTTAATACACGGTAATCGTTAATCATTTTGAAGTTTTTCCACTCCTTGCTATCAATTTCATAAAGCGCCATACGGAGAAAATAATTTCCATTTTCAGCCAACCGCAATAAATCATCGGGATGGATGCGTGTATCCATATAGGCAGCCCCTTCTTTCTCAGCTGCTTCAAGATTCCAACCTAATTGCAATGCAAAACCTGCGGAAATATAAAGGTGCTCACGCTTATAAAGATCGAAAACCGATATGTTACTGCTTTCTATAACATTTAACTTCTGAAGCATCGCAATATGCTTAGGAATCAGACTGTAGTCGAGGTCCTCTTCCCTAAAATCGAACTGATCAAGTAACTCATAAAAATCGGCGTAAAGCTTTTGCAACCTCGGATCCATTGATGAATATTCTTCTAAATAATTGATTTACTTCCCCATAATGGAGATTTACATATGCTGGTTCATTTAAAATACTGATAAATCAGTATTGGTTACCGGCTCAAAACCAGCCTTCTTTGCGATAAAAATAGTATTAATCCCAAACACCACAAAATATGAATATCATAAAATACTTTGTAGTTTCTTTAGCAGCATTACTAACCTTTAACTTTTCTCAGGCACAGATATCCCAGGTTGTTAGAGGTACCGTACGCGACAAAGACTCGCAAATACCATTGCCAGGAGCAACCGTAATTGTTGAAAGCGCCAACCCGCCAATTGGAACAACAACCAATACAGAGGGAGATTTTAAATTGGAGAAGGTACCGATAGGGCGACAGGCTATACGAATTAGTTTTATGGGCTATGAGCCATACATTATTCGCGAACTCATTGTAGGCAGCGGAAAAGAAATTGTATTAAACGTTGAATTGAAGGAATCGTCAATTGCGCTGGAGGGTATTACTATAAAAGCTCACAGCAATAAAGAACAACCGATTAACACCATGGCAACTATCAGTGCCCGTCAGTTAAATGTAGAAGAAGCCAACAGATATGCAGGAGGTTTTGATGATCCTGCAAGGTTAGCCACATCCTTTGCAGGCGTTTCAGGAAATTTGGCAAACAATGGAATCGTAATTCGCGGTAATTCCCCGAAAGGTCTTTTGTGGCGGATGGAAGGTGTTGAAATATCAACCCCGTCGCACTTTGCCAACATTACTACGTTTGGTGGTGGCGGAATAACCGCATTAAGCAGCCAGATGCTTGCCAATTCCGACTTTTACACAGGTGCATTTCCTGCAGATTATGGCAATGCATTATCCGGTGTTTTTGACATCCGCATGCGTAACGGAAATAACGAAAAAACAGAATTTACGCTGCAAGCAGGGCTTATAGGAATTGACCTTTCTGCCGAAGGTCCTTTTTCGAAGCATTCCATGGCTTCCTATCTTTTTAACTACCGTTATTCAACGTTTGGATTGATACAGCCTCTACTACCCGACGATGCTGGTGGTATTCGTTACCAGGACCTATCGTTCAAGCTTAATTTTCCTACGAAAAGAGCGGGAACCTTCTCTGTATGGGGAATTGGCGCATTGGATAAAAATCCCGCCAAAGCTGAAGAAGACTCGTCTAAATGGATTTATACCCAGGATATGAGCGAGGAAAAGAACGACCTAAACATGGGAGGTATAGGTTTAAACCACAGAATAACATTGAGCAGCAAAGCATACCTGCATTCTTCGCTGGCAGCATCCGGCAATGGCCTTACACATGAGAAATACGAATACATGAATGACATGATTCTTCACCCCACAGAAATGGTCGACTTTTATAATTGGAAATATACGGCTTCTGTGTTTCTAAATCAGAAATTCAGCAGCAAACACACCAATAAAACAGGGATTGAAGTAAATGACATCCATTTTGATGCCGATTTCAGAAACGCCAAACCGGGCAATCCGCTCGAAACAACTACAAAATACAATGCATCCAGTCAGTTATATAAAATGTATACCCAGTCGCGGTTCGATTTGAACCAGAAACTTACGCTAACAGCCGGTATTTACAGCCACTTCTTCGACCTTAATAAAAAATATACGGTTGAACCCCGCGCAAGTATTAGCTACCGCTTTGCACCCAAACATAAACTTACGTTTGGGTATGGCCTACATAGCCAACTTGAACTCATCCAGATATACCTTATCCGGACAGTCACTAAGGAAGGATTCAATTATCCAAACCGAAACCTTGACTTCTCAAAGGCGAGCCATTTTGTACTGGGCTACGACTGGTCTATAAATGAGAATTTACGCTTAAAGATTGAACCCTATTTCCAGCATTTGTACAATATCCCAGTAAAAAGGAACAGTTCGTTCTCAATGCTCAACCTCGATAAGGATTGGTTTATTACCGATACGCTCGAAAATACAGGCACTGGAACAAACATGGGTATCGATTTTACCTTCGAACACTTTCTTCAGAAGGGATATTATTATCTGTTTACCGCTTCACTACTCGACTCTAAGTACAGAGGTGGCGATAAAACAGCGCACAACACGCGGTTCAACCGGGGATATGTAATTAATATCCTTGGAGGCAAGGAATGGACGCTGAAAAACAATAAACTGCTAAGCATTAACGGCAGGGTAAACTTTATGGGCGGCGAACGCATCAGCCCGCTCAATTACAGCGCCTCCGTTGTTTCAAAAGAAGCTGTTTATGATGACACCCGTGCCTTTGAGAACAGAAAACCCGATGTGTGGTACGCCGATTTAACCATCATTTACAAAATAAATCGCGCTAAACACAGCAGCTCATGGTCGTTGAAGTTTATCAATGTATTCGGAACTAAAGAATTCAACGGATACCGTTACAATCATAAAACCGGAATCATGGAGAAAGAGGAAGAAGCCACGATAATACCCAACCTGAGCTATAAAATTGAATTTTAAAAGAAAAAGGTTGTGCAAAAAGTATGTTCTATGTTTGTTTGTCATTCCGGCGAAGGCCGGAATCCCTAACATTCTCATTGTGAATGTATGGCTTTCAGCGAGAATGATATCTCTAAAGGCTTTTTGCACAGCCTCTTTCTTTGATTTACTTATTTGATTTTTAATAACCTATAGATCAGTTCTTTTGAAAGTTGTTTCACTTCTCCGGGTTGCATTTGCTCAATTTTAATACCCTCAATAGCCGCTCTTACCAGCCGCAGCGTCGGGAACCCGACAGCAGCAGTCATTTTTCGCACCTGGCGGTTCTTACCCTCATGCAAAGTTAGTTCAATCCATGATGTTGGAATGTTTTTCCGGAACCTTATGGGAGGAATCCGCTCAGGAAGCGGAGGTAGTATTTCCATTTTTCGGGTACGCAGCGGAAGCGTTTGATAAGGCTTACCGTCTACAGTAATGGTTACTCCTTTTGCCAAATTGGCAAGGGCTTCAGAAGTTATGTCACCATCCACCTGAACCCAATAGGTACGTTCATGCCTAAACTTAGGATTAAGCAAGAGATGATTCAGCGACGTATCGTTTGTTAATAGTAATAAACCTTCGCTGTCGGCATCCAACCGGCCTACTGCATATATATCCTTCGGGAAAGGATATAAATCGCCAAGTACAGGCTTGTTCTCCCCTGAAGTGAACTGGCAAAGCATGCCGTATGGTTTATAAATAATGAAATACATGAATTGCATGGCGTAAACTTATAAAAAAACACCCAACCTCTCTGTTATAGCTTAACAATTTTCGTCCCAAATGATTTATCCGAAAGCTTATCGGCCTCAGTAATAATGCATTTTTTGCCGCCATTACCCAGAAATTGAATAGCTGCTTCTACTTTAGGTGCCATGCTGCCTTCGCCAAATTTATTTTCCGAAAGATATTGTTGTGCTTCTTTTATTGATAATGTCTCCAGAGGTTTTTCTCCAGGCGCTTTATAATCGAGGTATACAAAAGGCACATCGGTTAAAATAAAGAGTTCATCGGCTTTGATCTGCGAAGCCAGCCTGGCAGAGGCTAAATCCTTATCAACTACAACCTCAGCAGGTCGGACATTGTGATCTTCGTCAATAAAAACAGGAATTCCCCCTCCCCCTGCTGCGATAACAATAGTGCCCTGACGGGCCATTGTCTCAGCCACATGATGATTCATAATCCGGATCGGCTTTGGCGAGGGTACCACCCTGCGAAACCCTCCATTTCCCTTTATTTCTGGTTTAAATTTCCAACCCTTGACTGCTTCCAGCTTCTCGGCTTCCTCTTGTGTATATTTCTTTCCTACACGTTTCGTAGGATTCTGAAACGCAGGATCGGCCGGATCAACTAGTGTAAGCGTTATCAGCGTTACCACTTCGCGGCTGATATGATGTTTCTTTAAAACATTGCGCAGCATACGCTCAATCATATACCCTACTCCACCCTGCGAATCGGCTACACAAATATCAACGGGCATTTGAGGAATACCGTAGAGCTGCTCTCCGGCATCGGTTTGCATAAGAATATTACCCACTTGTGGCCCGTTTCCATGAGTTATAACAATGTTATAACCCTTACGAATCAGAAATACGATGTTCTCGAGTGTATCATACGTATTTTGTTCCTGTTCATCAATGGTTCCCAATTGCCCATCGCGCAAGAGTGCATTGCCTCCTAATGCTATAACTGCCAATAAACTCATAACAACCGGATTTCAGCATTAAATTACAAAACCACCGGATGAAACAAAATGATTTTTGATATAATTTCCTTTCTCACAATATAAACGCCTAACTAAATATAATACATTCACTATTCAATTATATCCCGACAATAAGGAAAGTCGAAGTAATTCGCTTTGTTGATATGACGAAAACCTCCATTTGTCAAAATCTCTATTATTTTGTAAATTTAAGTATTGTGCGGGTTTAATATTTTCCTATTTTTACAAAATGGGTCTTTCTCAAAATAAATCACTCATATACAATTATATAACCCAACCTATTTAGATAATTTTTACTTATCAGACATATTGGCTATGCGCTTTATGCTTAACTTTGTTAACACCTCTCGGGTTTTTATAACTTTTTTAGTCGTATTTACCTGTTTCACTGCATGTAATAAGCAATACAATGCTAAAGATCAGATAAGTGAAGGAATCATACAATACGATATTACCTATAGCAACCGCTCAGGCCAAAATTTCCCTTTTCAGCTATTGCCAAAGGTTATGGAACTGAAGTTTAACGAAAACTATTCATCTTACACACTCGAAGACAGGCTTGGCCTTTTTAGCATAAGCAATATCCTTGATTTTGGAAGGTGTCAGCACATCACACTTATAAAAGTATTCGATAAAAAGTATGTTTACAAGGGTAAAAAAGGCGAGGTATCAGTTTTGTTCGACTCTTCTGTAAATTACGAAATGAAATACCTTGAAGATACGGCACGACTGGTTGGTTATTTATGCAAAACCGCGAATATAAGGGATACACAATCAATGAAGAATTTTGAAATCCTTTATTCGCATGCCATAGGGAGTAATAAGCCCAATGCAAATACGCCTTACGAGCCAATTGAAGGTATGTTGCTCGACTTCAGATTAGTACTCAAAAATCTTGAAATGCATCTTAAAGCAAAGTCGGTAGAGCAAAAAAATATACGCGACAATGCATTTGAGGTTCCCAAAGAGTACAAAGAGATTAGCCGCAAAAAGATGGAAGAAATACTAACAACCATTCTCCCCTAAAAATTATTCTTTCAAAATTGTGCTCTTAAAACTAATTTTGCAGTAAAATTGCGTTATTATTTAAAAATCCTCTAATGTCAGAGAAAAAGACAAAAAAGAACACAGAATCAAAACCTAAAAAAGGAATCGGCGCTTTTTTAAAAGACGAAAAATTTAAAATTACCTTAGGCCTCATCATTCTATTCTTTGCAGCACTTCTTACGGTTGCATTTACATCCTATTTTTTCACATGGAATGTAGATCAAAGTAAGGAATGGAACCAGGTTTTATCGCCATCTACTGAGCAAGTGGATAACTGGTCGGGTAAAACAGGTGCGAAACTCGCCGATTTCTTTATTAACCGGGGAATCGGCATCACCGCATTCTGTATTCCTTTCATGCTCTTCATTTTGGGATTACGCTTGATTCATATCCGCCTATTACCCCTTAGAAAAACAATACGGATTTCGATAATTGCCGCCTTTCTTTTGTCCCTGTGGCTTGGCTATTTGCTTGGCAACCTGCATGGATACATGGGTAGCGGGCTCGGGGGCAGCCACGGATACTTTGTTTCGTTATGGCTCAACGCTGTATTAGGAAAACCAGGTACCTTCTTCCTTCTGCTGATATCCTCCATGATCTTCTCGTTCTTTACTTTTCCTCCATCTGCCGTATGGTTTAAAGAAACTATGGCCAAGCTTTTCAAGCCTAAACCTAAGCCAATGCCAGCAGTTGAAACTCTTGCAGAAGAACCCGCAACAAAAGAGGACGCAGAAGAGCTGACAGTAAAGGATGAGAACCTCGATGATTCTCCAGAAGAAGAATTAGAGAGCGATTTCAAAGTTGTTACCCACAAAAATGAAGAAACTATAACCACTGTAGATGATGATGTTGAGCTTACCATTGAGCAAGCGATTATTCCTGAAGAGAAAACTCCCGTAGCCAACATTGAAAGTAATCCGCAACAAAAACCGTTGCCAAACTACGATCCTACCTTGGATCTATCACATTATAAGTTTCCTCCCATTGAATTGCTCGAAGATCATAAATCAACCAACTCAGAAGTAAGCAACGAAGAGCTCATCAGCAATAAGAACAAAATTGTTGAAACGCTGGCCAACTATAAGATACAGATCGATAAGATTAAAGCCACCATTGGCCCTACTGTTACGCTGTACGAAATTGTACCTGCACCAGGGGTGCGTATTTCGAAGATCAAATCGCTCGAAGACGACATTGCGCTTAGCTTAGCAGCTCTTGGTATACGTATTATAGCGCCAATGCCAGGCAAAGGAACAATCGGTATCGAAGTTCCGAATATGAAGCCTGAAATCGTTTCGATGCGGTCTATCATATCGTCGCGAAAGTTCCAGGAAACTAACTTTGAACTTGCCATAGCGCTCGGAAAGACCATTTCGAATGAAACCTACGTGTTTGATCTCACCAAAATGCCTCACTTGCTGGTTGCTGGTGCCACCGGACAAGGAAAATCAGTAGGATTGAACGCTATCATCACTTCAATTCTTTATAAGAAGCACCCTTCGCAGGTTAAATTCGTATTGGTTGACCCAAAGAAAGTAGAATTAACGCTTTACTCCAAGCTGGAACGGCATTTCCTGGCTAAGTTGCCCGATGCAGAAGAAGCGATCATTACCGATACCCAAAAGGTAATTAATACGCTGAATTCGCTTACCATAGAAATGGACAGCCGCTATGAATTGCTTAAAGCGGCACAGGTACGTAATATCAAGGAATACAACGAACGCTTTACGGCACGTAAGCTGAATCCTTTGGAAGGCCATCGGTTTCTTCCATACATAGTAGTAATTATCGACGAGTTTGCCGACTTAATTATGACAGCCGGCCGCGAGGTTGAAGTTCCCATTGCCCGTTTGGCGCAGCTCGCACGCGCTATTGGTATTCACCTTATCATAGCTACACAGCGTCCCACTACCAACATTATTACAGGTACTATTAAAGCAAACTTCCCTGCACGTATCGCCTTTAGGGTAACGTCGATGATAGACTCCAGAACCATTCTCGACTCTACAGGAGCCAACCAGCTGGTAGGCCGCGGCGATATGTTATTTGCACCAGGCAATGACATGATACGTATTCAGTGCGCCTTTATTGATATACCTGAAATTGAAAAAATTACCGATTATATTGGCAGTCAGCAAGGCTATCCATCGGCGCTTCTTCTACCGGAATATGTTGGCGAAGAAGGAAAGTCAGATCTTAGCGAAGTGGACCTTAACAAACGAGATGATCTCTTCGATGATGCAGCCAGACTGGTTGTTATGCACCAGCAAGGTTCAACATCGCTTATTCAAAGGAAATTCTCTATTGGATATAACCGTGCAGGCCGTATTATCGATCAATTGGAAGCGGCCGGTATCGTAGGCCCCTTTGAAGGCTCAAAAGCCCGCCAGGTACTGTTTGTTGACGAAGTTTCTTTGGAACAGTTTTTGAGTAACATGTCTAAAAATGTAAATTAAAATCGCTCAACATGAACAAAATTATATCATTTCTGCCCATTCTTCTGTTTTCTTCTCACTTATTGGCTCAGCAAGCCGACCAGTCAAAAGCTATTCTTGATAAGGCTTCTGCTACACTCAACAGCTACAAAACCATTGCCAGCGATTTTTCTTATAGTAGTGTAAATGTGCAAACCAATGAAACCATTACCGAAATCGGCAAAATTGTTATAAAGAACAACAAATACCACCTTTCGCTGAAAGGTTCGGAAGTATATTTCGACGGAAAAGACGTGTACAACTATATGCCCAAAGAAAACGAAGTAAATATAACCTATCCCGAGCCTTCAAAAACCGAAAAGGGCGAGTTTTTCATTTCAAATCCAAGAGAAATATTTAAGTTCCAGAGCAAAAATTTCAAATCAAAATTCATGAGGGAAACCACCATCAAAGGCACAGCATGTTATGAAGTGGACCTTTACCCAAATGATTTAAAAACAAAATACTCGCGTATTAAGCTGCATATCGATAAAAAAAGCAATCATATGGTTGCCATCAAAATATTTGAAAAAGAAGGGCTGCAGCAAACCATTGAATTTTCTAATTTCAAAACCAATATCGAAGTTCCCGACAGCGAATTCGTCTTCGATTCGAAGAAACACCCCAGTGTAACCGTAAATGATATGCGGTTTTAAACCATATCGGGGTATTCAACCCGTACATGATAGATACTCATTAACTTACGTTTAAAGATATTCTTAATGATAGTAATATCCTTATAGGTAATACTGGTATTATTATATTGGTCGTGTGTCATCTGGTAGTAAATGATCTGGTCAACCAATTCGTCGATGGCTTCTTTGGTATACTCTTTTATACTTCTGGAAGCAGCCTCAACAGAGTCTGCCATCATAACTAAGGCCGTTTCCTTAGAGAACGGCTGCGGGCCGGGATAGGTAAAGATACTCTTATCCACCTGAGATCCTGGGTTATCACGCTTAAAAGATCTGTAAAAAAAGTGAACAGTAGTGGTTCCATGATGGGTTCGTATGAAATCGATGATCTGCTCTGGTAATCTATTCTTTCTTCCAATTTCAATGCCGCGTGTAACATGGTCTATAATAACCTGGGCACTCGCCTCGTAAGAGATATCGTCGTGCGGATTCTTCCCTGAACTCAGGTTTTCGATAAAATACATGGGATTGTGCATTTTCCCGATATCGTGGTATAATGCTCCCGTACGCACCAATAATGGATTTGCACCTATCTTATAAGCGGCCTCTTCGGCTAAGTTAGCAACCTGAAGGGAATGCTGGAATGTGCCCGGTGCTTTCTCGTTCAACTTGCGTAATAATGGCTGATTGGTATCCGATAGCTCCATCAGGGTTATGTCGGACAAGAAACCGAATACCCTTTCGAACACGAAAATGAGCGGGTAAGCCATAAGTAAAAGGGAAGCGCTTATTGCAAAGTATAAAAAGTTACTTAAATTAATGGTTTCCAGTTTATTACCTTGAAGCAAAAACAAGCTAAAGTAGATAAGACTATATGCAAGAAATACATACAGTGAGGTATTAAACAGCTTTCCGCGGCGGTACAACGATTTGAGACTGATAATAGATACGGCCCCCGCGCCAAAATTCAAAAAAGTAAATTCGAACGAATTAGGAGCCAAAAAACCCACCATTAAAATACATATAGTGTGAATATACAAGGCCAGCCGTGCATCGTAAAAAGCTTTCAGAATGATAGGCAGCAAGGCAAAAGGAATAGCATAAATATTTACCAGATCGTTTTTGGTTATCAGGCTCGAAATACCGGCAAACATCACAATCATTAGAAGAATGAAACTATATTTCAGGTTGTTGTGATAGAAATCGCGACGAAAGTGTACCAAAAAGAATATCAGCAATAGAAGCAGAATAACAATGATTAATCCATGGCCTATCAACACGGTTACAAAATTATCCGAATGACCCAGCCGATTCTCATATTCATATTTGAGCGAGCTTAAAATCTGAAACTTATCCTCATTAACGATTTCGCCATTACCAATAATCTTATGATCGGCCAGAAACATCCCTTTTGTTAAAGAAATCTGGCTAATAAGATCATTTTTAATATTTTTTGATGCTTCTTCATTAATGATCAGATTAGGAATTAAATAGTTGTTGATGTCCAACTCCTTGTAAAATCCGCTTTCCACAAGGATTTTTCCTCCTGCTATACTGTCCTCCGAATTGAGGCGATTGATAACGTATTCGTATGCACTTTTCTGTGTAAATAAATCATAAAAATCACCGTCTTCAGCCTCTTTATCCCTAATAATAACAAGGCTGAAATTCCGATTCACGTAGTTTTCCAATTGCTCGCTGAGTTGAATTATTCCCCGCTGATAAACATAGCTTATCAGCTCCAGCATATAATTTTTATACCGGTTAACAGTCAAAGAATCAGCACGGTTAAAAAATATAATTTTCTCTTTAGTGAGCGATTGTAAGGATTTTCCTTTCGAAAAATTCGTCCATTGCTTGTCAAAATCGTTGGAAAGCTTCTTGAGCTGCTGCACAGAGGTCTCGGCCTGATAATTAAAGTAAGGTTTAAACTCCTTGAGAATACTGTCTTTCTCGGACTTTATCTCCAAATCGGACTTACTAACGGGGAAATCAAACGGAGCATAATAGTCCGGGTGCATCCAGGGCTTGCCCTTTTGAAACTCATGAGGAAATGTACCTTCGCGTGGGTACACAATTAACAAAATGGCGGCACTAAAAATAAACAAAAGTACCCTAAAGATGGTCTGGGCATATTTCTTAAGTAAATACAATAACTTCCTCATGGATAATAAAAAATTTAAGGCTAAAGTAATAAAAGTATTTCTTTTAAAACCGGAAGCCTCTCTAAAAGTTCATCCTTTGTGGAATGATTCATTTTCATTATGATAACGGGCAAATTCAGCGTTACCAAACAAATTAAAAACATATCTGTTATACATACCAAACATTTTGAACAATTAGAATGACGGGGACCGACTTATCAGTGAAAAAACAGCCTATTATTGAGAGCAAACAAGTTTTAGACAAGGATACCATTCTACATGATTACTATATAGCCGTTTTGAGCAGACAATTAAGCATACTTGGAAGAAAAGAAGCATTGTCCGGAAAGGCTAAATTTGGAATATTTGGTGATGGAAAGGAATTGGGGCAAATAGCATATGCCAAATGCTTCCGGAATGGCGATTGGAGAGCAGGTTATTATCGCGATCAAACATTCATGATATACCTGGGGATGATGACTCCCAAAGAGTTTTTTGCACAAATGTATGGCGATACCGATATGGCCAATAACCCGATGAGCGGAGGCCGAAACTTCAACAACCACTTTTCAACGCCCAATTATAAAGATGGAGAATGGCTCAATGTAATGGAACGCAAGAATTCTTCAGCCGATATATCTCCTACATCCGGGCAGATGCCGCGATTATTGGGTTTGGCTTATGCCTCGAAGCTCTTTCGCAACAATAAAGATATACAGCAAAACGTACACTTGTCGGACAAAGGAAACGAAGTAGCTTTTGGAACCATTGGCGATGCCAGTACCTCGGAAGGTGGTTTTTTCGAAACCATTAACGCAGCGGGAGTGCTTCAGGTGCCACTTGCCATTGCTGTTTGGGACGATGGCTATGGTATTTCGGTGCCCACAGAGCTTCAAACAACCAAAGCAAACATCTCCGAAGTGCTTAAAGGATTCGAAAGCGACCCCAAAAACAACAACGGAATTCTATTATACCATGGCGTTGGCTGGAATTATCCCGAACTTTGCCAAATTTTTAGCGAGGGAATAAACCGATGTCGAACCGAACACATCCCTGTATTATTCCATATTACAGAAGTTACACAACCTCAGGGCCACTCAACTTCAGGATCGCACGAGCGTTATAAATCAAAAGAACGACTTCAATGGGAGTTAGACTTCGATCCTATTAAAAAGATGGAAGAATGGATGGTTCAGAACCATATTACCACCCCAGCCGAAATAGAAAGACTTGAAGCCAAAGCCACCGAGGAGGCCACTAAGGCGCGGGACGAAGCATGGCTGGATTTTACAGAACCCTTAATTGCTTTAAAAAATGAATTCCTTTCCATTGTACGCGAGAAACAGTGCACCTGCAAAAACAACAATCAGGAAAAAATAAATGAATTAATCGGCGAGCTGGACCATACGCCTTATCCCATACGGAAAGACATTATCAGTACGGCCAAAAAAATTATACGAAATGTATGCTTCGATTGTCCGGCAGATAAGCACCTGAAAGGGCGCTTGGCATCGTGGATACGCGAACAGAATATCGACGGAGCCGAAAGATACAGCAGCTTTTTGTATAACGAAACGTCACGTTCAGCTTTAAATGTTGAAACAGTGCCTCCTTCATTTTCGGAACAATCACAAATGGTGCATGGACGCGTAATTATTCGCGACAATTTTGATAAGCTATTTGAAAAGTACCCATTGCTTGTGGCTTTTGGCGAGGATGTTGGAAAAATTGGCAGTGTAAATCAGACATACGAAGGCTTACAGAAAAAGTATGGTGACCTAAGAATTACCGACACTGGTATACGCGAAACAACGATTGTAGGACAGGGATTAGGCCTTGCTATGCGAGGTTTGCGTCCTATCACGGAAATACAGTATTTCGATTACCTGTTGTATGCTCTCCAGGTGTTAAGCGACGACATTGCCACCGTTCACTGGCGTACACGCGGGCAGCAAATTGCTCCGCTCATTATTTCGACCCGGGGTCACCGTTTGGAAGGGATTTGGCACTCCGGATCGCCAATGGCAATGGTAATAAGCGCTATAAGAGGTATATATGTTTGTGTACCGCGCAATATGACACAAGCTGCGGGATTCTATAACACGCTTTTGAAAGCCGACGATCCAGCTATCGTAATTGAACCCCTGAATGGCTACCGGCTCAAAGAAAAGATGCCGGACAATATTGGCGAATATACGGTTCCGCTTGGCGTACCTGAGATTCTCACCGAGGGAACTGATATAACTCTTGTGTCCTATGGCTCGTGTATAAAAATTGCGTTGGAAGCTGTGCACCAGTTAGCAGAATTTGGAATCAACGTTGAACTGATTGATGTACAAACCTTACTGCCATTCGATATTCACCATGTGATATCCCGGTCGGTAAAGAAGACAAACCGCGTGGTGTTTTTTGACGAGGATGTTCCCGGAGGAGCCACAGCCTACATGATGCACAAGGTACTTGAAGAGCAAAAAGCCTATCAGCACATCGATTCAGCACCACGAACCATTACAGCAAAAGACCATCGGCCTGCCTATACAACTGATGGCGATTATTTTTCGAACCCCAATGCTGAGGATGTTTTCGAAACCATTTATGCTATTATGAATGAAGCAAATCCTAAACGCTGGCCCAAGCTATATTAAAACTGTTAATAATTTTGTTGATAACATACTTTATTGGCGTATAGTGAGTTTATAAAATAAACTGTAGTTTAGCACATAATTTTACTGGTACAGCAATGAAGTCTTATTTTATAGCCATTCTGTTAGCCTTGTCTGTAACGGCATATAGTCAGTCAAAGAGCATTGATGTAAGGGAAGCGTACATTCAACGATATAAGGACATCGCTATTAGAGAAATGAAGCGTAGCGGCATCCCTGCAAGTATAACGCTTGGTCAGGGAATGCTCGAATCGGATAATGGGAAAAGTCCACTGGCCAAAAGTTCCAACAATCACTTTGGGATAAAATGCCACAAATGGACGGGCGATAAAGTGTACCACGATGACGACGCCAAAGGTGAATGCTTCAGAAAATACAAAAACCCCGAAGAATCGTATGTCGATCATACCGATTTTTTGATGGGGACCCAGCGCTATGGATTTCTTTTCGATTATAAATCCACCGACTATAAAAACTGGGCTAAAGGCCTTAAAAAGGCCGGATATGCAACCCATCCGCAATATGCCTCCATGCTTATTAAAGTAATTGAGGATAATAATCTGCATTACTTCGACCAGGAACTTACAGCTTCACAGCGGCCGGTTACACACTATCCAAAGAACAAGCGAAAGTCAGCTGATCCCGATTTCACCATCAATCTGAATGCTCGCCCCATTTATCAAAAAAACAATGTAGATTACATCGTTGTAAAATCGGGCGATACATTCGATAAAATATCCAGAGAAATGGAAATGCTTAGCTGGGAACTATTGCGCTATAACGAACTCACTAAGGATTCAGTGTTGCACGAAGGTCAGATTCTTTATACCCAACCCAAACGCCGGAAAGCTGAGTCCGGTAAAGACACACATATTGTAAAGCCAGGCGAAACCATCTATTCCATTTCGCAACTGTATGCAATAAAGAGTTGGCGATTACTTCGCTTAAATCGCCTATCGGAAAGAGACACCATTTCTCCGGGCGATGTACTTAATTTGCGGAGACGCAAAAAGAATTAATCTTTCCGGCACTTAACCCTTACGATATACCAGGCTAGAGCGAGGATTACAATGCAAGCTGCAACTATAATCCAAATATTTAGCGGAGAAGAAGCAAACTGAACAGACTCATCGTTTCCTATCAGTATAAATCCTGCCCAATAATAAGGGTGAGCACCTATGTTATCGGCCGATTGAATATAATCCATACTTGCCTTCTGCAATGCCACTGACTTTGACTGTTGACTTGCCAGATTTTTATAGAAAGAGCTGAAGAAAGAAGCACCCGATTTATCATTTACCGTCCATAATGAAGTGATGATGCTTTTTACTCCCGCAAAGATGAATCCCCGGGTAAGACTTAACATCCCCTCCCCCTTCTGTAGCTTACCAGTGCCGGTTTTGCAAGCACTCAACACCAGCAAATCGATGTTCAGTTCCATATTATACGTCTCGTAGCTGTACAACAAGTTATCTTCATTCGATCCGGCAGAAGGCGTAAATACCAATCTTGAATTTCCGGGATCTTCATCGTCAATGATGGCATGCATAGCCAGATGTACCAGGCTGTATCGATTAGCCTCTTTCTTAAAATTAGCTTCTGAGGCTTTGGTACTGAGATATACCTTATCGCTGCCCGATTGAACAATGGATTGAACTTCCTTTACATTATAATCCAAAGGAGCAATGCCATTCAGAAGATCATTTTTGTCGCTTTTACCGACAGAATAATCAGGAGCAAAGGCCAGAATCTTTGCATCACGAGTAACATGGAAATCGTCCTGTAAAAACCGCGATGCATATAAATACTGAACGGGATGCTGCTTTATCAGATATGGAAGTTCTTTAAAATTCAAGCATTTGCCTTGGGTAGAAGATGTCAGCAACACACCAAATGGCATATAACTTAATTGTCCATCAGGAATTAAAATCAACTTCTTACCTTTTATCTGGCTTTCGAAAGGAGCAAGCAACTGAAGATACAAATTATAAGCGGCAGTCCTGTAATTCAAAGTCACAAGAGAGTCGTTTCGCGCGTATTTCGGCGAATTTAAAAAAAACAAAACGTGCTGAATATCCTTATAAAACGACGCATCAACAACCTGCTGGTTAATCCACAAATTGTTCTTCAGCATGCAAAACGAATACAGAAGCGAATCGGACCAATAATACTCAATAACTGCTTCGTTGTTCTTCAGTTTGCTGCGAAGGTTGCTAACCAGCTTCTCATCTGCTCCTCCGCTCATTAAATGCTGGTAAGCAGGATGCCTGCGGATGATTTGCGATTGAACCTGATGAATTCGTGCAGTTATGGCTGTTACCTGTTCGTTCCAAAATACAATCTTAGCAGAATCTCGCCATTTCGAAGATTTTTCGCGAAGAATGAGTTCATTCAAAGTGTTCAACTCTTTCTTCAGTTTGTATTCAGCAGTAAACAACGTGTCGGAGAATTCAAATTTTTCGGGAAACTCCTTCTTTTGCATCATGATTTGAAGGTGCGCTGCATGGGCTTTGTCGGCAATCAAAAATGCCTTTTCGGCATAGTACCTGTTGCCCGTAAAGCTGTAAAGCCTGTTAACCAGTTGCAGAGCATCGTTATAAATATAATTCTCCTGGCTGGACAAGAGAAAACCCGATGATTCGCTGATAAAACCGGATCGAATCTTGTCAAACATGCGTAAAACATGCATATAATGACGAAAAGATGCCTCAAGGTAAGTAAATTTAAGCTTTTTATATGACGTTTTCTCTGCCAGCCATTGGAGTATCGATGCTTTGGCTTTAAGCGCCTCAATAAGATGCTCATCCGACAGTGAATTCGTATGATAGGGCAAGGAATAAATGTCTTCGTTCGAAAAATCTTCAACGCATGCCAGAATAGCCTTATGATAATAGGCGAGCGCACGCTCAGGATTACCAGATCGGTCGAAATACTCACCCAGGCTCAGATAATTACGTGTAATCCCTGTGTTCTTAGCGCCACGGGTCTTAGAAAAATAGGCCAACGCATAATTAATGTATGGCAGGGCTTCAGAAAAATGATAGTTATTGCTTAGGCAAAATTCACCCAGATTATTGTAGGCATAGGCAAGGTCGGCACTTTCACCAAACAGCGTTTTGGCCTTCTGCAAGGCAAGTTTAAACGTTTGATAACCCATGGGGAGATTCTTCACGCATTCGTAATAATAAGCCAGCTGAAAATAGATCTTAGGCAAAAGCTCTGGAAAATACTTTTCGCTGTATTCCTTACTTTTCATGATATTCAGCAACTGCTTATTGTACTGCCCCATTTGCTGGTAAGTGCCAGCCAGGTTAAGATAAGCATGAGCAACCGTTGCAGCTTCCTTCTCCGTGTTTTTCAAGTATAAGTCCCTGGCTTTTTCAAAAAACTTTATCGCATTATCAAAGTCTTTCTTAACCTTAAAAATGAGCCCGATATTTGTGTATATGTCAGCTTTAGCCAGGTCATCCGGATTTTTTAAAGCATTCTGTAGCCGTTCAGCCTGCAGATAATACGAAAGTGCTTCGTCGTTGCGGTTCAGCATGAAGTTCATCACGCCCAAGTTATTGACCTGGTCGGAAACGAATACAGCATTCTCCCCAAAACCTTTTTTACCAAACTTTACCGCATTTGCATAAGCATCACTGGCTTTATTTATATCACCTTTATAATAGCACGAAGCACCTTTTTTGCTGTAAAAGCGGGCTACCGTACTATCGGAAACGTTATACCTTACCAGTTCAGGCTCTAGCGCGTTGAATAGCTTATAAGCCTCATCAAACTTACTTTCCTTAAGCAAGGCTGAACCGCAAAAGTATTGGCATTCGAACCATTGCGAAAGATTAAGTTTAAATGTATTGTTAATGTGATCTGCCTGTTTGGTGTACTTGTGAACTTCGTCGTATTTGCCAGCGCTCAAGGCAATGCGGGATAGATAATAGGCACATTCAAGCTCCATGTGTTTATCATCCGAACTTTGACAACGATTCAGGGCTTTTTCAAAATAAAGTTTAGCGCTATCGACTTTTGATATTGAAAAAAAGGACTTGGCCTTATTGAAAATAGCTTGGGTAGTGGTACCTGGCAGGCCTTGATTGTCTTCCTTTAATCCTGCCCAAAAAAGAGAAAACAATATTATAGCACAAGTAGTTAGACGTGAGCGGAAATTCATAGTGTAGTTTTGCACTACAAAAATATGATAAGTAAAATAATAACGGCCTAGTATTCCCTTTTTTTCGAAAATAAAATAACAATGATAGCACCTGCCAATGCCAGCGATGCACCAACAATGGTAGCCACCGAAAAATGTTCAGGTTTAATCCATTGCACATTGAAGACTTCAAGGAAATACATGATTATAAATGTAACCACTGGGTTCAACGTAACAATAACACTTACTTTATTTGCTTCGAGATGTCTAAAAGCCAAAGCAATAGCGCCATAGGCAATAAGCGTATTTAAACCAAGAAACACTACCAATATCCACATAGGAAATGAAATACCGGAAAACTCATGCACATTGATGAAGGGGGTAAAGATCAAAGCGCAGAAGGCATAAATAAACAGGTTCAACTGATTGGTGGAATGCAAATTGGCCAATCGCTTCTGATATATAGCATAAATAGCCCAGGCAATAGCAGCAACAACGGTCCATATAACGCCTACTGTAAACGATTTGGGATTGCTCATTTCACGAAAATTCTCCCAATAAAACAAACCCAGACCCAGTAATGCAAGAGAAAAACCAAGAACCTGAAGACCTTGGATTTTCTCACGAAACAGGATTATTCCGGCAAGCGCAAACAATACGGGCCCCAATTGAATAAATACCTGGGCAATAGCAGGCGTGGTAAGCTCCACACCTTTCATGAAACCATAATAGTTAAGTCCCAATGCAGCCGATGCGACAACAAGATGCAGCGGCGGTTTCCTAAAAAGCTTAAACAACGGGCGTTTTAAATAAATAAGGATTGCCAGCAAAAAGATAAACGCAACGATAAACCGAATCCAGACAATGGACTCGGACGAAAAGCCATGCAACGAAACTTTCAGCGCAATAGCCAAAACGCTCCACATAAAACCTGCTAATAATGAATAAAATACACCTTTTGCGTGCTCCGACGATCCCATAAAATCTTATTAAACTACAAAGAAAACAAAAATGAGCCCATCGTGTCTCAATAAAAAGCAAAGAATTTATACTTTTAACGCAAAAACAAAGCAATGAAAAACTTTTCAGAAACACATCCTTCGGCAGTTCTCACCTTTTGCCCCAAGTGCGGACATAAAGGATTTACATTTAACGACGAAAAACTTTTTGTTTGCGAAGCATGTAATTTCAACTATTATATAAACCCTGCAGCGGCAGTATCAGCAATTATTGAACTTCCCGATGGCCGTATAGCAATGGGCCGCCGGAAATTCGAGCCACGAAAAGGAATGCTCGACTGGCCCGGAGGTTTTGTCGATATTATGGAACGGGCTGAAGATGCGCTCATACGAGAGCTACACGAAGAACTGGGAATCGAAATTTCCCAATACGAGTTCCTTACTACCTCTCCCAACGAATACCCATTTAAAGGTATAAGTTACTTCACCTGCGACATTGCCTTTGTTTGCAAGCTCAACACAATTCCAGAATTCAAGGCTACCGACGATGTGAGCGAGGTTATTCTGGTACATCCGGAGGATGTGGATTACAACGAACTGTGCTTCCCTTCTACAGTGAATATCATGCGGAAATATTTAGAAGCACGAATGGGCCGTGAATAGCTGCCGAAAATTAAAGTGTATTTATGCACCAGGTTTGCTATTTTTGTAAGACAAATAAATTGTAATCATGAACATCAATAAAGATTTCTCAAAAGGCGGACTAATTGGGGCTTTGTTGGGCGCTTTGGTTTCTACCCAGGTAAACAAGCCAGGCGACAGTATGCTAAAGAAAACGGCTAAGACGGGAATCCTTTCCGCACTTGGTTTTGCTCTGGGTTCCTTTTTCGAAAACCGCTTTAAAAGAAGATAATTTAAGAGTATTAAAAATTTTAACACGGAGAAAACATATTTGTATTTCAATACATATCCATGTTAATTTTAAACATTGATTTTACTTATTTTTTGCATGAAAAGTCACAGAGTTCACAGAGTTTTTAAAATCGCTTAGCGATTTTTTCTCTATGAGCGCTGTGTTCTCTCAAAAGAAATCTCTGAGTTAAATAAACAATTTCTAACAATAGACCGATGTTTGGAATAGGATCAATAGTAAATGCTGCTGCAATCGTTGTTTGTGGTATTGCGGGAACCATGGTAAGAGGCCGTCTGCCCGAACGTTACCAAAAAACCATGATGCAGGCAATGGGACTTGTAGTCCTCATCATTGGCGCGTCAGGAACCTTGCAGGGCGTGTTCTCGGTAAACACTCACCAAACCCTCGAACGAAATAACCTGATGTTGCTGATCGTTTGCCTTGTAATTGGCTCCATTGTAGGCGAGCTCATCAACATCGAAAAAGGAATGGAGCAATTGGGCGAGAAGATGAAAAAGCAGTTTGCCAAAGACCAGCATTCGAAACATTTTACCGAGGGGTTTGTATCGGCATCGCTCATTTTCTGTATTGGCGCCATGGCCATTGTTGGCGCACTCGAGGACGGATTGAAAGGCAACCCTTCTACCCTGTTTGCCAAAGCTGTGATAGACGCTGTTACAGCAACCATCCTGGCTTCGAAATATGGCCGGGGCGTGGTCTTTTCGGCACTTCCGGTGCTCGTTTATCAAATAGCAATAAGCGTTCTGGCCCGCTTTGTAGGCCCATATTTCAATCCACTGGTATTAACCCAGCTTTCGATGGTTGGCGGAGTTTTAATTATGGCTATTGGGTTAAACATATTGGGCGTACGGCATATCCGGGTTGCAAACATGCTTCCTGCTTTATTTATACCGGTTTTCTACCAGTTCTTTCATATTTAACATTTGAAAAGCGCTCCGGTTTGCGTACCTTTATTCAGTATCGACAATAAAACACTTTAATATATTTCCAATGATTACAGCAATTGTTTTAATTAATGCAGAACGTACCAAAATTAAGCAAGCTGCACTACAGCTCGCTACCATTGAAGGTATTACTGAAGTTTATTCGGTAAGCGGGCGATTCGACATTGTAGCCATAATACGTCTGGCCAATAACGACGATTTAGCCGATTTGATGACTGAAAAGATCACTTTGGTAGACGGAATTACAAAAACCGAGTCGATGGTTGCATTTAATGTATTATCTAAACACGACATTGCCAGCATGTTCCAGCTGGGTGATTAAAAATCTTTATTTTTTGCAGTTTTTTTTTGCAGAATGTTTGCAAGTAAAAAAATAAGCACTATTTTTGCATCGCAATTCTGAAACGCGCCAAGCGAAAGGAAAAGCAAAGACAGGAAACGGTTCGGTAGTTCAGTTGGTTAGAATACATGCCTGTCACGCATGGGGTCGCGGGTTCGAGTCCCGTCCGGACCGCCAACACAACAACAAAAGAAATTAAAACCGCTTAAATCTCACGATTTAGGCGGTTTTTTTATTTTACACCACCAAAAGAATTCAAAAGAAATCAACCTGTTCGGTTAACAATTCGGTTAACAGATTTTATTCTTTATTTTGTTAACCGAATCGAATTAACGATTTGATTTACAGTTTTTAACAAGAACCAAATCAGACTAAAACTTGTAATAAAAAATTTAATTCGGTTAACAAAATTCTTTTTGGTTATGAAAACAAATCAAACATTCTCAATTCTTATTTGGGCAAATAAAGCAAGATTGACAAATGACGGTTTGCCAATTTACGCTAGAGTAACTATTGATGGAAGAAGAGCAGAAATCTTTCTAAAAAGATGGGTAAAACAAGAACACTGGGACAATAAAACCGGGCTTGCTAAAGGCAATACCTCAGAGGCTAAAAGTATTAACAATCACATTACTCATGTTAAGGCCGAGCTGCTAAAGATTTATAATCAGATGCAAGTCCTGGATGAGAACATTAATGCTGAATTATTAAAACTAAAATACACTGGCCAGAAGGAAGAAAAGAAAACAATTCTTCAAATAGTCGATTACCATAATAGCCAGATCGAACGTTTAATCGGGATAGATTACACGCAAGCCACGTATTCCAAATATTTAACCCTGCGGGATAAACTCGAAAAATTCATCAAATATGAATACAAAAAATCCGATACCTTTTTGGAAGATCTTAACTACAAATTCGTAGCATCTTTTGAATATTATTTAAAAAGCCAGTTGAGTAATGGGCATAATACCACGATGAAGACTATTAAAAACCTCAAGAAAATCATTAACCTGGCGGTTCAAAACGAATGGATAGAGAAGAACCCATTTACATCATTCAAATGCTCTTATAAAAATGTCGATAGGCAAGTTTTAACATTAGATGAATTGGCGACAATTGAAAATAAAGAGTTCAAAATCGAGCGCTTACAACAGGTAAAAGACCTGTTCATCTTCTCTTGCTATACTGGGTTAGCCTATGTCGATGTAATGAACTTAACTACAAAAAATCTAGTAATTGGAATAGATGGCCAACGTTGGATTTACACCAACAGGCAGAAAACAGCCAACCCTGTCCATATCCCGTTACTTCCTATGGCGCTCCAAATTATTGAAAAATACAAAAACAGTCCGCTTGTTTCCAGCAAAGAATTGCTGTTACCGCATTTATCAAATCAAAAACTAAACAGCTATTTGAAAGAAATTGGGGATTCCTGCAAACTCAACAAAAACTTAACTTTTCATTTAGCTCGTCATACCTTTGCAACTACGATCACTCTAACCAATGGCGTACCAATCGAAACCGTTTCGAAATTACTTGGTCATTCCAGTATTAAAATAACACAGGTTTATGCCAAAGTAGTTGAAAGCAAAATATCTCAAGATATGAACTTATTAAAATCCAAATTAACCCCTTAAT